>CAYUVJ010000568.1:0-1516 GCA_964447955.1 uncultured Gemmatimonadota bacterium | reverse complement strand
GTCCTTCCGCGCGACGCCCGCGGGTGACCGGTTCCGACCGTCGCCCGCGGGCGTTATACTGCCAGCCTCATGCGCCTGCTGCTCATCACACCCATCCGCTTCTGGGGGGGCGGCGAATACTTCCTCGTCGCCCTGGGGCGGGGTCTGTCCGAGCGCGGGCACGAGGTGGTACTGGCCGCCCGGCCCGGGAGCGCGGTGGCCGAAGGGGCGGCCGCCCAGGGGCTGACCGTGGCCCCGGTGGCCCTGCGGGGGGAACTCGACCCCCGCACCCTGCTGCGGCTGCGCGGACTGCTCCGTTCCTTCCGGCCCCAGGCGGCCCTGGCCAACATGGACAAGGCGGTGCGCATGCTGGCCCTGGCCCGGCCGGGACTCACCGTGCCCATCGTGCGCCGGCTGGGGATGAGCACTCCTTTCCCCGATGCCTGGCGCTTCCGGCACACCTACCGCCGGGTGGTGGCCCGGCTGGTGGTCAACGCCCGCGGCACGGCCGAGGTGCTGGCCCGGGAGAACCCCTGGATCCCCCCCGAAAGGATCGAGGTCATCCCCAGCGCGGTCGACCTGGAGACCCTCGACGGCCTCGACCGTACCGCTGCCCGGAATCGCCTGCGCGAGCTGGTGGGGGCGGCGGGGGAGGAACCGGTGATCGCGGCGGTCGGACGACTGGTCCACCAGAAGCGACCCGAGGTGTTCGTGCGGGCCCTGGCCGCCCTGGGGGAGACCGCCCCGGCGGCGGTCTGGGTGGGGGAGGGGGACCGGAGGGAACAGATCGCGGGACTGGCCCGGGAGCTGGGGGTGCGGCTCCACCTGACCGGGTTCCGGGAGGAAGCCCCGGCCCTGCTGGCCGGAGCCGACCTGCTGGTGCAGGCCTCCGAGGCCGAGGGGATGCCCCACGCGGTCCTGGAGGCTATGGCCCTGGGGATCCCGGTGGTGGCCACCCGGATCAGCGGGGTGGTCGAACTGCTGGAGGGGGACCGGGGTCTGATGGTCCCGGTCGGGGAGGCCGAGGCCCTGGCCGCCGCCATGCGCGCGGCACTGGAGGACGAGACGGCCACGCGGGACCGGGTCGAGCGGGCCCGGGCCCGGGTGGAGACCGAACACACCCGCACGGTCATGCTGGACCGCTACGAACAGCTCTTCACCGGGCTGGTGGAAGGGGATGAGGGATGAGGATCCTGATCACGGGGGGGGCGGGATTCATCGGGTCCCACCTGGCCGAACGCCGGGTCGGTCGCGACCACGTGGTGGTGCTCGATGATTTCAACGACTACCTCTACGACCCGGCCCGCAAGCGCCGGAACGTAGCTCCCCTGCTGGGCCGGGACGACTACACCCTGGTGGAGGGGGACATCCGGGACGCCGACCTGCTGGAGCGTCTCTTCACCGAGCACCGCTTCGAGCAGGTGGTGCACATCGCCGCCATGGGAGGGGTGCGCCCCTCCATCACCGACCCCGGGCGCTACTACGACGTCAATGTGCGCGGTACCTTGAACATCCTGGAGGCGATGCGCCGGCACAG
>CAYUVJ010000567.1:0-1522 GCA_964447955.1 uncultured Gemmatimonadota bacterium | reverse complement strand
CCCCAACTACATGTTCTATGCCGCAAACGGGCACAACGGGATCGGCCGTTTCTACGAGACCCAGGGCGGCGGTGACGGCAGCACCCGGGTGGTGTCGGCTTCGGCCTCCCGGGCCTGGTACCGCCCCAACCCGCCGCTCAACCGGGTGCTTTTCTCGCTGCGCAACAACACCAACCTGATGGAGAGCGGGGTGCTGACCGCGCTGAGCCATGTGGCCAGGAACCGCCGCCAGTTCATGGAGAACTTCTGGCTCAAGGGGAAGCGGTCGGTGGCCAAGGCCCGGGCCGAGGGCCCGGCGGCCTACATCTTCCCGGCCTCCGACCCCCGTCTCGGCCAGCAGGCCGACCTGCTCGGCCTGCTCCAGCGCCAGGGAGTGGAGGTCCACCGGGCCGACCGCGACTTCACCCTCGCGGAGCGGCAGTACGGAGCGGGGTCCTACATCGTCCGGATGGACCAGCCCTACTCGCGGATGGCTGACCTGATGCTCGACCGGCAGTACTTCAATGTCACCGACCCGCGTCCCTATGACGACGTCGGCTGGACCATGGGCCCGCTCTTCGGGACCGAGACGGTACGGATCGAGGACGTCGCCGTGCTCGACGTCCGGATGCAGAGGGTGGAGGGGGAGGTCCAGCCGGCCGGCGGGACCGATCGGCTGACCCGTCGGGGGGCGTCCGCCTGGCTCATCGACTACGCGGCCGACAATGCCCTGGCGACCTTCATCTTCCAGAACCCCGACCTGAAACTGCACGCCGCCGAGTCCGATTTCAGTGCCGGCAACGTGGAGTTCTCGATCGGCTCTTTCATCCTCAAGAGTGACGAGAACCCGTCCGACCTGGAGCAGCGCCTGAAGGCGGCCGGGGAGCGATACGGCTTCAAGGCCTGGTCGATCGATGCGGTGCCCGAGGTGGCCACCCATCCCATCACGGTCCCCCGGGTGGCGCTCATGCACACCTGGCAGAGCACCCAGACCGAGGGGTGGGTCCGGATCGCGCTGGATCTCATGGAGATCCCCTACGACTACATCTCGGTCCACGACGTGAGGGACACCGCCGACCTGAAGGCGCGCTGGGACGTCATCCTCTTCGGTCCCTCCTCAGGTAACGCACTCAGTATCGTGGACGGCCTGTCGATGACCGGCGATCCCCAGCCGTGGAAGAAGACCGAGGTGACCCCCAACATCGGGGTGCAGGCTTCGACCGACGACATGCGAGGCGGGCTGGAACTGCAGGGGGTCATGAACCTGAAGGCCTTCGTCGAGGCGGGGGGGCTGTTCGTGACCATGACCAACTCCTCCTCGCTGCCCATCCACTTCGGGTTCGCCCGCGGCATCTCCATCGCCGACACCCCCGACCTGTGGGCCCGGGGAGGGGTCTTCCGGGCCACGGTGGCGGACCGCGGCAGTCCCATCGCCTGGGGTTTCCCCGAGGAGATCGGGGTCTACTTCAACTCCGGCCCGGTCTTCGGCGGGGCGGGGGGTGGTTTCCGAATGGGTGGACGGGGCGGTTCGAGCGACCGGGTC
>CAYUVJ010000566.1:0-1529 GCA_964447955.1 uncultured Gemmatimonadota bacterium | reverse complement strand
ACGGTGATCTGTTCGATTGTGGCCCGGGCCGCGGCCGCCTCCGCCTGGCGATCCAGCCGCTCCAGGGTTCGGGCCTGCAGGTCGAGCAGGCTGGCCCGGTAGGTCTCCTTGGTCTGCCGGGCCATCATCTCATCCTGTCCCGGTACGAGCATGCCCGGTCGGTCCTCGTCCAGCCGCGCAAGTGCCTCGTCCAAGATCTCCAGGGTCTGCTCCCCACGCAGTTCATGCTGGACCAGGAACCCGGCCATCCGTCCATACTGTTCCACCGTGCCCCAGGTGTCCCGCTGGAAGAGTTCGGTAGCGGCCTGGAGCAGTATCTCCAGACGCTCTTCATCGATCCCCTCGGACGGTGGGGTGTCGCTGAGGAGGGCGTCTACCTGCCAGTCCAGCAGGACCCGCCGGTAGTCGAGGTCGCTCTCCCAGATGGCCGGCAGCAGGGACATCCACACCGGGATCTGTTCGAGGATTCCGGCGATGTCCCCGGCCCGGTAGAGGGCCACGTAATCGGGCAGGACAAGGTAGTCGTAGCGCAGGGGGCGGCTGAAGCGGCGGGCCGAGGGTCGCCGTTCCAGTTCTTCCAGCAGCGGGAACGCCTCGGCCCGTCGGCCCGTCATCAGATGGGCCAACGCGAGCCGGTAGAGTTCGGTGTCCTCCATCGTGGCCGGGGCCCCGGCGTTCATCCGCCAGGCCGCCGTCTGCATGGCCAGTTCTCCTCGCGCCGCCGCCAGGCCAGCCGAGTCGCCGTTGGCGGCCGCTGACTGGAGCCGGAATTCCCAGCGTTTGATCTCCGGAACAGGAGCCCCAAGCCTTTCCAGCCGGATCCGCTCCACGAGTTCATTGTATCGGGTCAGCGCCTGCAGTGACTCAGCCGCCGTCAACAGGAGGTCGTATATACCAGGGCGGTCCTCACCCACCTGGAGTCCCTCCACTCCCCGCTCCAGCACCTCCACCAACAGCTCCCGCTGGCCCGAGATCAATCCGCCCCAGGCCAGTGCCCCGAGGTACCATTCCCAGTAGATCGGATCCGCCGGTGCCAATTCGACCGCCCGGCGCAGGAAGGGGATCGCCTCTTCGTAGAGGTTGATGGCCATGGCCGCATGCCCGCGGGCGGCCAGGAGACCGGCATCGTTGGTGCTGGACGGTACGTTTTCCTGTAAGGATTCCCAAGCCTGCACATAGTGGCCGGCCTCATAATCAAGGCGGGCCACTTCGAGAACCTTCCCGGAGCCCCCGCTGCAGGAACCCGCCAGTACGGCCAGGAGGATGATGGTGGTCGAGATCAGGACTCGGTTCGGATGCAAGGAATCCTCCCGGTGCTCGAGTTCGTTCGCACTCAACGGTAAACCGGCCCCGTCACCGGGGTTCTGGCCACCGCGGGCGGGGCCATGAGTTACAGTAAGGGAGCGTCACGCCGCTCCGAGAGTTAGCGGTCGAAGAAGGTACAGGCGGCCAGGCCGTCAGGGCTCTCCGGTTCAAGCAGGGTGAAGACCAGACCTCCCAGCCGCTGCCCGGCCGGTACCCAGTACCAG
>CAYUVJ010000565.1:0-1533 GCA_964447955.1 uncultured Gemmatimonadota bacterium | reverse complement strand
GAGATGGCCGGGCTGAGCCCCTCGATGGCGTCGACGTCGGGCTTCTCCATCAGGTCGAGGAACTGGCGGGCATAGGCCGAGAGACTCTCGACGTAGCGCCGCTGCCCCTCGGCGTAGATGGTGTCGAAGGCCAGGCTCGATTTGCCCGACCCGGAGAGACCCGAGACCACCGTCAGGCGGTCCCGGGGGATCTCCACGTCGATGTTCTTGAGGTTGTGCTCGCGGGCACCCCGTACGATGAGTCGCTCAGGCATGGGGGGCCAATATACTCAATACCGACCGAACCGGAAGGTGAGGCTCAGGAAGGGACTGCCCAGGTCAGCGGCACTGAGCCCGTAGGCCGATTCCCAACCCGAGCGCAGGCCGGAGACCAGCCGCCAGCCGGCCCCGAGACCGATGCGGAAGTTCTTGTCCACGTTCAGACACAGGTGGACCGCCGGTTCGACCACCAGGACCACGTCGTCGGCCACATCGTCCACGTCCGAGGCCAGCGAGGGGTCCCGCAGACTGACGCCCCCTCCGCCGATGAGCAGCGAACCGTACCAGTGGACCATCGTATCGGGGTCGCGCAGGTACTCCAGCAACATACCTCCGTACCCGAAGGAGACCTCGTAGACGGTACCGGTGTCGTCGATCTCGTGGTTGGAGGCGATCCCGTAGCCTGCGCCGCCGATGGCGAAGCGCTTGCTGATAACCCAGGCCCCCTGTCCCCCGGCCTGGATGGCCAGTTCCCCGTTCAGTCCGGTCAGCCGGAACCCGGGGCCGCCATAGGCGCCGCTCTCGACGCCCTCTCCCAGCAGGGTCTGCTGGGCCAGGGCGCCGGCCGGGATCAGCAGAACAGCCAGGGTCGCTGTCAGGATCCGTGTCCGCATCCGCCGTTTCCTTTCGTCTCACCGGCGGCAGGAACAGAACACCCGCCGGTCCCGGTCGACAGAACGCCCGGATCCGGCGGGTGCCGGTCACCGGGGGGCCGCTGCCGTCAGCCAACCGACAGGCCCCCGTCCTGCCCCGGCCGGCTCAGAAGAGGCCGACCACCCGCCCCGTCTCCGGATCGAGGTCCACATCATAGTATACGGGACGAGTCGGCAGTCCAGGCAGGGTCTGCATGCTTCCCACCAGCGGAAAGAGGAATCCCGCCCCCACGCTCGCCCGGATGTCCCGGATGGGGAGCACGTACCCGGTGGGCACCCCCTTGAGGGCCGGGTCGTGGCTCAGGCTCAGGTGGGTCTTGGCCATGCAGATCGGCAGACCGCTGAAGCCCTGGCGGGTGTAGCGCTCGATCCGCTCCTCGGCCTCCGGGCTGTATTCCACCCCGTCCGCCCCGTAGACCTCGCGGGCGATGGTCTCGATCTTCTCCTTGATCGGCCGGTCCAGCTCGTAGAGGAAACGGAAGTCGGAGGATTTCTCGGCCGCCGCGATGACCGCCTCACCCAGGGCGACGGCTCCCTTCCCACCCTCGGCCCAGTGGGTGCAGACCACCGCATCCTCAGCCCCCGCCTCGACGGCGGCCTGGCGGACCCGTTCCAGCTCAGC
>CAYUVJ010000564.1:0-1538 GCA_964447955.1 uncultured Gemmatimonadota bacterium | reverse complement strand
TGAACGGCCTCTCCACCGCCTTCACCGCCCTCTACGCCGCCGGTGGTCCCTCCAACCGGGGGAGCCTGCGCGACATCCGCATCGTCCGTGACGACCGGGTCATCTCCCATCTGGACGGCTACGACTACCTCCTGCGGGGGGATAAGTCCAGCGATGTGTACCTGCGGGACGGCGACATCATCTTCGTCCCCCCGATCGGCCCCAAGGTGAACGTAGCCGGCCGGGTGCTGCGGCCGGCTGTATACGAACTGAAGTCCGGGGAATCCCTGCGTGAGGTGATCGACTACGCCGGAGGACTCACCGCCTCGGCCTACCGGGAGCGGGCCCAGGTGGCCCGCATCCTCCCCCCTGCCGAGCGCGGGACCACCCCCTGGGTGCGGGTGGTCTTCGATGTGAACCTGGACCGCCTGCTCAGCGAGACCGAAGAGGTGGTGCGGATGATCGATGGGGATGTGCTGACGGTCTTCGCCGTCCCGGCCGACCGGCGCAACTTCGTCATCGTGGAAGGGGCGGTCTGGAACCCCGGGCGGCTCGAACTCCGATCAGACCTGACGATCTCTCAGGCGGTCGAACTGGCCGGCGGGTTGCGTGAGGAAGCCCTGCTCAGCCGGGTCGAGGTCATCCGGACCCGTCCCGATGAGACCACCGAGCAACTCTCCAGAGTGCTCTCCGGTGCGCTGGCCGGCGAACCCGATCAGGACCTCGTGCTGCAACCCCGTGACCGGGTCCACGTCTACTCCATCCACGATCTGTATCCCCGGGATTACGTGCAGATCTTCGGGCAGGTGGGAACCCCAGGACGCTACCTGCTCCACGAGAACATGACGGTGATGGACCTGATCGCCCGGGCGGGCGGATTCACCAAGGACGCCTGGACCGACTGGGTCGAGGTGGCCCGGCCGAGGTATTCCTCGGACGGCAGTCTGGCCGACTTCGAAGTAACACGGGTGCCGGTGGATACGACCTACGCCCCGCTGGAGGGGCCTTTCCTGCTCCATGACTTCGACCAGGTCTTCATCCGCCAGCGCCCGCAGTGGGACATGACCCGGAACGTGACCATCCGGGGGGAGGTACTCTTCCCCGGCACCTACGCTCTGGTCCGCGACGACGAGAAGGTGGCCGACCTGGTGGTTCGAGCCGGCGGATTGACCGGCTATGCCTATCCGGAAGGGACCCGGTTCGTACGGGCGATGGACCAGAGCGGCCGGGTCAACATCGACCTGCCGCGGGCCCTGCGCGACCCCCGCTCGCGGGACAACCTGGTCCTCCAGCCGGGAGATGATATCTACATCCCGCCCCGACTCGACCTGGTCCTGGTCCGCGGGGCGGTAGAATACCCCACCGCCGTCCTCTATCTGCCCGGGAAGGGCCCGAACTACTACATCGGCCAGGCGGGGGGATTCTCCGAGGGTGCCGACGAGAAGCGGACCCGGGTGGTACTGGCCAACGGTTCGGTCTGGCGGCCCCGCTGGTTCATCCTGCCCGATCCGGAGGTCTCGCCCGGCTCGGAGATCACCGTGCCGATCAAACCAGAAACG
>CAYUVJ010000563.1:0-1541 GCA_964447955.1 uncultured Gemmatimonadota bacterium | reverse complement strand
CGCCCCGGTCGGCGGCAGCGATCTTGTCGAGTTCATCGAGGAAGACGATCCCGCTCTGCTGGACCCGCCGCAGCGCCTCGCCGATCACCTCGTCCATGTCGATGAGCTTCGCGGCCTCCTCCTGCTGGAGCAGCTTGCGGGCCTCACCCACCTTCATGCGGCGGCGCTTGCGCCGCTGGGGCATCAGACCGCTGAAGAGTTCGGAGAGGTTGACCCCCATCTCCTCGAGCCCGACCGGTCCCAGGATGGAGACCATCGGGTTCTGTTCGGGGGCCACGTCCACCTCGACCTCGCGGTCGTCCAGAGTCCCGGCCACCATCTGGCTGCGCAGCTTCTCCCGGGTCCGGCGCCAGGAGGCCTCGGGGTCCTCGGCCGGGACCGGAGCGGACTCCCCGTCCTCCCCCGCTCCGACAGCCGGCGGACGCCAGGCCGGGGCCGGTTCGGGCCGGGGCAGGAGCAGGTCGAGCAGCCGTTCGTCGGCGTTGCGGGCGGCCGGTTCCTGGACCAGCTCGAGACGCTCCGACTTGAACATGTCGACGGCCAGGTCGGTCAGGTCGCGCACGATCGACTCGACGTCGCGGCCGACGTAACCGACCTCGGTGAACTTGCTCGCCTCCACCTTGATGAAGGGGGCCCGGGCCAGAGCGGCCAGTCGCCGGGAGATCTCCGTCTTGCCCACCCCGGTCGGCCCGATGAGGATGATGTTGTTCGGGATGATCTCGTCGCGCAGGTCCTCGGGCACCTGCAGTCGACGCCAGCGGTTGCGCAGGGCGATGGCCACCGCCCGCTTGGCGTCGGCCTGTCCGATCACATACCGGTCGAGCCTCTCGACGATCTCTCGCGGGGTCAGTTCGGCCCCTTCCTGCGCTCGGCTGTTCAAGCGTCCTCCTCGGGTTCGGGCAGTCGGTGGACGGTGATTTGGTCGTTGGTGTAGACACAGATGCCGGCCGCGATGTGGAGCGCCTGCTCGACCACGCCGGCCACCGGCAGGGCGGGGTCGGCCTGACGCAGGGCCCGGGCCGCCGCCAGTGCATACGGCCCCCCCGAACCGATGGCCACGATCCCGTCATCGGGCTCGATGATGTCGCCGTTGCCGGAGACCACGAAGGCTCGCTCGGTGTCCACTGCCGCCAGCAGGGCGTTCAGCCGCCGCAGGTAGCGGTCCTGGCGCCAGTCCTTGGCCAGTTCGACCATTGCCCGCTGCAGGTTCCCCTTGTAGCTTTCCAGCTTTTCCTCGAAGCGCTCGAAGAGGGTGAAGGCGTCGGCCGCCGCGCCGGCGAAACCGGCCAGCACCCGGCCGTCCAGCAGGCGACGGATCTTCACACTGCCATGCTTCATGATGGTGTCCCCGAAAGTGACCTGACCGTCCCCGCCCAGAGCGGCCTGTCCGTCGTGGACGATCCCCAGGATGGTGGTGGCGTGCGGGCTCTGCGGCATCCCTGCTCCCTCCCTCTCCCTCACTCCTCACCGGAGCGGGGATGGGCCTAGCGATAGGCCTGTTTCAGGCGTTCGGTGGTCAGATGGGTGTAGATCTGGGTGGT
>CAYUVJ010000562.1:0-1544 GCA_964447955.1 uncultured Gemmatimonadota bacterium | reverse complement strand
GGGTACAGGGACGAAAGCCCCTGCACCAAACACCCATCGGGAGTCACAGCCCGGGTCTACCCGGGTCGAGCAGGCACGTCCTGTGTTGCCTGCAGCTCCAGAAACTCATCGGTGCCCTCATGCCGTCCCTGTCAAAGCGTCCTGGCTGAGCAATGCTCTCCCGTTAGCGCCGGGCTCGGGGGAGGGGCAGGAGAAGGCGCGTCCGGATATGTAGCGGGACGGGGCGGCTGTCCATTCAAACGCAACGGGATCCCTCCGGGTCGCTCAGGAACGCCACGGGGTCGTTGCCCCATGCGAATGGCACTGGTTCTGGTGAGCTTCTTCATCATCGGGTCCCCGTTAGACATCGGGCTCAGCCGCCCCTCCCATCAGTTGGCCAGGAAGGTCTGCATATCGAAGGCCCTCCCGCGCTTGAGCATGAAGTAGACCGCTCTGCCCAGCCGGTGTGCCAGGATCGACATCGCCTTGCCCTTACCGTGTTTCTTCTCCAGACGCTTCTTGTACTTCATTCCTTCGGGATTGCTCCGCAGGAAGAGCACGGCGGCTTCCGAGAAGGCCCACTTCAAGTGCTTGTTGCCGATCTTGCTCCAGCCCTTGCCCGACTTCTTGCCGGCTGACTCGTGTTGACTTTTCACCAACCGGGCGTAGGAACAGAACTGCTGGACGGTCTCGAACCGATCGATGGTGTGGATCTCGTAGAGGATCACCAGAGCCAGTATCCGGCCGGTTCCGTGTATGGTCCTCAGAAGCATCACCGCCTGGGGGTCATGCCCGCGGGCGGCGCGTTCTATGTCAGCGTTCAGATCCTCGATGAGCAGGTCCATATGATCGATCAACTCGAGGTCCACCTGGATGGAACGTTGCACGGCCGGATCGGCGAAGGACTCGCTGATCCCCTCTCGGTGCGCCTTGCGGGAGATGGCCTTGCCGAACTCCGGCAGGTTGTACTGGGCGTTGGTGTTCTGGATGTGAGCCAGCAGGTCGGCCCGGCGCCGGACTATATAGGTCCGCCGGCGCAGCAGGTCCCGGGTGGCACGCATCTGCCGGGGGTAGACGTAGGCCATCGGAAACATCCCACCCCGCAGGAGGGCGGCGATCTTACGGGAGTCCACCCGGTCGTTCTTGACCTTGGCCCCGTGGATAGCCCGCATGTAGAGAGCATGCCCGAGGACGAACTCGACACCCTCCCGGGCACACAGGTCCGCCACCCAATACCAGGTGAACATGCACTCCACGCCGACGACGAGTTCGTCGCGGAACGGGGCGATGGCTTCGAGGAAGGGTTCGGGAGCCGCGGGCAGGTTCTTGTGGTAGACGACCTCTCCGTCCTGGGAGAGGATGCAGACATACATCATGCGGGTATGCAGGTCGATCCCGCAGTAGAATCGTCGCTGCTGGGTGTAGAATCGCATCGGAGGCCTCCTGCTGTTGAGGTTTCGAGCACCCCCGAGCCTAAGACTTAGGCTCGACAGGGGGCCTCCATTAGCTTCAAGCCGTTGAACCTGACACCGGGGAATTTCCGGCCCATCAGCACTCGGCCAGAA
>CAYUVJ010000561.1:0-1546 GCA_964447955.1 uncultured Gemmatimonadota bacterium | reverse complement strand
CCAGAAGTCGCCCAGCCCGGTGGCCAGGTAGGGGTTGTTGAAGTTGAGCATCAGGCGGATGCCGAGCATGCGGCCGATGCCGCGGGCCATGTCGGTGTAGCCGCTGAAGTCGAAGTAGATCTGCCAGGAGAAGGCGAAGGTGGCCAGCAGCAGGGCGGGGCCCTGGAACTGTCCGGGCACATCGTAGATGCGGTCCACGTAAAGCGCCAGGTAGTCGGCCAGGGCGATCTTCTTGAAGAGCCCGACGATGAAGAGGGAGAGCCCGTCGTGCACGTCGCGGGCCGAGATGGCGGGCTGACGCCGGATCTGCGGGAGCAGGTTGCGGGCCCGCTCGATCGGTCCGGCCACCAGCTGGGGGAAGAGGGAGACGAAGGTGGCGAAGCGGACGAAGCTCCTCTCCCGCACGATGTTCCCGCGATAGAAGTCGATGGTGTAGCTCATGGACTGGAACGTGTAGAAGGAGATCCCGACCGGCAGGAGCACCCCCGGCTGGGGGATCGTCACCGGGATCCCCCAGCGGGAGAGCAGCAGGTCGAGGTTGGCGGCCACGAACCCGCCGTACTTGAAGAAGCCGAGCAGGGCCAGGTTGTTGAGGATGCTCACCCCCAGCCAGAGACGGCGTCGACGGTTGCGGTCCATCAGGGCGACCGCGCCGAAATCGATCAGGGTCGACCAGACGATGAGCAGGAGGTAGAGGGGGTTCCACCAGGCATAGAAGACATAGGAGGAGAGCAGGAGCCAGAGCTCCCGGACCCTCGTCTTCCGGACGAGCAGATAGACCGGGTAGAAGAGCAGGAAGAAGAGCAGGAACGTCCAGGTGTGGAAGAGCATGGACGGTCTAGGGCCGGCGGTTCCGGGTCTTCATCACCGTGTCTCGGGGGTACCCGGGACGCTCCGGACGCAGCGGAACCCGATCGTGTCGTCGAGCAGACAGGTGTCGTCCACCGAGGCGCTGTTCGAACGATAGGAGGAAGTGGCGGCGGCGGCGGGGGAGTCCCAGGAGCCGCCCCGTACGACTCGGAGCCCTCCCTGTGCGGGGCCCCGGGGGTTCCGCTCCGGGCCGGGCCGGTAGTACTCCTCGGCATAGAAGTCGTTACACCATTCCGCCACGTTGCCGTACATGTCGAAGAGACCCCACGGATTGGGCCGACGGGTCCCGGCGGTCTGCGTCCGTCCCCCGGAGTTGTCGGCGAACCAGGCATGGCGCCGCAGTCCCGATGGGTCCTCGCCGAAGAAGTACCGGCCCGTGCTCCCGGCCCGGCAGGCATACTCCCATTCGGCCTCGGTCGGTAGCCGGTAGCCGTTCGCTTCGAAGTCGCAGACCCAGGTGTCCTCGTCGTAGCAGGGCTCCAGGCCCTCGAGGTAGGAGCGGAGGTTGCAGAAACGGGCGGCCTCGGCCCAGGTCTGCTGTTCGACCGGCAGCCCCTCCCCCTGACGACGGGAGACGTCCGAGACCTCGAGCCGCCGGTAGACCTCCTGGGTGACCTCGTAGCGGTCGATCAGGAAGGCGTCGACCCAGACCCGGTGGGGTGGGGCGTCGCCGTCG
>CAYUVJ010000560.1:0-1556 GCA_964447955.1 uncultured Gemmatimonadota bacterium | reverse complement strand
ACCGGATCGAACTGGGCCTCCCGGGCGCGGATCTCCGCCGCCGTCAGCAGCCTAACCAACCCTCGCAGGGTGTCCGCCCCCCCCCAATCGAAGGGGGGTTGACCGAGCGCCCGCAGCGGGACGAACAGATAGAGGCTGAGACCGGCGATCAGGGCCAGTCCCAGCAGGCCCACCAGACGACTCGGAACCATCCGCGGTTCGGTGGGGATCTTGGTGAGCCGGCACTCCGGACGGCACGACCACCAGACGAGCAGAGCCAGGGCCGGTAGATAGAGGACCAGCGTGGCGTGCCCGGCCAGCCCCAGCCCGGCCAGATAGGCCAGCAGGACCGGTCGGTTACCGAGTCCGATACCGACCACCTGGCTGCCGACCGGGAGTCCCTCGGCTTCCAGGGCACAACCCAGCCCGACCAGCAGGAGCAGGGCGGCGAACAGTGTGTGGAGCGTATAGACCTCGGCCGAGAGAGACTGGGCCACGAAGAGGGGGAGGGCCGCGAAGACGAGCGCCGGCACCATAGCGGCGGCGTAGCGGATGGCCCGGGGGACCGGTCCCAGACCCAGCAGTCCGCCCAGCCGCCAGGCGACCGGGACCATCGCGCCGACCGTGGCCCCCCCGGCCAGGGCCGCCAGAACGTTGGAGCGCACGGCCGGCTGCTCCAGGAAGGTCAGCAGCAGGCTGGCCAGTCGTCCGGCCAGCGACCAGAGCGGATACCCAGTCGGATGGGCGATACCCAGCACGTGGGCCACACCCGAGAGTTCGGGACTGTCGTACCAGCCGGGTCCGGGGGTCAGATGGAGCAGGTAAAGGACCGTCACCGCCCCCCCCACGACCACCCCGGTCAGGAGCGGGCCGTCGGGTATATAATCACGGAGATGACGGGGGGTGGCGGTCATGGGAGGATACGGTATCTCTCTCTCCGACCGTTGCCAAGCCGTAAGCGAGGACACACGCCGGCCCCGCCGTCGAAAGACGGCAGGGCCGAAGTTCTCATACCGGCGGGCGGTGCCCCGGCAGGATTACCTGCCTACATCGGGCAGCAGCTGCTCCAGGATGGGACGCCATCCGCTGTCCGGGTACTTCTCGATGAAGTACTCCTCGACGAATCCGCGCTCGTAGGTGTCGTTCAGGTGGAACGACTCGCTGCGCATCCGGGGACGGTTGGCGTAGTAGACGTCGCCGCCCATCACGACCGAGAAGACGTTGTGCTGGAAGTTGTAGACGTTCATGTTCGGCGAGAAGTAGAAGTAGTCGCCGGTGAAGGGATAGCGCCTCGAGGCCCCCCCCACCACCCAGCGTTCGTTGGGCATGCGCAGCTCGTTGTAGATCGTCCAGTCGCCGCCCGGTGAGAAGATCCGGACACCCTTCAGGGTGTAGCGGCCGTAGGGGACGTTCTCGACGCAGAAGTATCCATCAGGATTGGCGAAGACGGTGACGTTGGTGCGCACGATCTTGCCCTCCCGGTCCTCGTCGCCCATGATCGAGACCTCAATGTCGGCCGTGTAGTGCTCGCGGCGCTGACGATAGCCGACGTTCTCGATGATGACCGAACCGATCAG
>CAYUVJ010000559.1:0-1584 GCA_964447955.1 uncultured Gemmatimonadota bacterium | reverse complement strand
CAACCCCTATCTGGCCGACGGCCTGGGGGATTTCTGGCAGCGCTGGCACATCAGTCTCTCGACCTGGTTCCGTGACTACCTCTATATCCCGCTGGGCGGGAACCGCGGCGGACGGTGGGCGACCTACCGCAACATGGTGGCCACGATGCTGATCTCTGGACTCTGGCACGGGGCCGCCTGGACCTTCGTGATCTGGGGGGCACTGCATGCCGTAGGACGGGTGGTCACGAGGGAACTGGAGCGGACCCCCTTCTACCGGGAGCGGGTCCCGCGCCTGTTCAAACAGATGCTGGTCTTCTCCTTCGTCACCTTCGCCTGGATCTTCTTCCGGGCCGCGGACCTGGGAGACGCGCTCCTCATCGTCGGACGGATCTTCTCCTCAGGCCTCGCCGATCCCCGTTTCCCGCTCTTCATGGGGGCCTTCGTGCTGGCGGTCTGGAGCTACCAGTTCGCTTTCGAATCCCGTCTGCGCCGGTATCTGGAACGGCCAGCGGTGCGGGTGGCGCTGGTTGTCGGCATGGTGCTCTACCTGCTGGTGGGCATCCCCACGGGTCAGCAACCC
Organism: uncultured Gemmatimonadota bacterium; assembly: GCA_964447955.1. Classification (GTDB taxonomy): domain Bacteria; phylum Blakebacterota; class Blakebacteria; order Blakebacterales; family CAYUVJ01; genus CAYUVJ01. The sequence goes on along the minus strand of CAYUVJ010000559.1, from coordinate 1,022 downwards.
TTCATCTACTTCCAGTTCTGAACGGGGACCATGGGAGACCTGAGACCACAGCCGACCGAACCGTTCTCGAGCAACGCACTCCGCCTCAGCGGCCGCGAGTGGGGCGCCGTCGCGGTCCTGGTGCTGGTCTCTGTCCTCCTCCTCTCCCCTTTCTGGAAGCGCCTCGAGCCCTTCACCCCCTCGACCGACTACCGCATCCCCTACCGGTCGAGCGCGGACTACTGGCTGTTCGAGCGCTACGGCCGGGCGGTCGCCGGGCGTCAGCGGACCCTGCTCATCGGGGACTCGGTGATCTGGGGCCAGTACGTGGCCGCCGACGGGACGCTCTCGCATCACCTCAACGATCAGGCCGGCTACGGGAGGTTCGCCAACCTCGGGCTGGACGGCACCCATCCCCTCGCCCTGCTCGGACTCTATCGCTACTACGGCCGAGCACTGGAGGGTGAGGAGGTAGTGCTGCACCTGAACCTGCTCTGGCTGGGTTCCCCGGAGACCGACCTCCGGACCGACAAGCCGGTCGCCTTCAACCATCCCCGCCTGCTCCCCCAGTTCCGGCCCCGGATCCCGGCCTACCAGGCGTCCCTCTCGGTTCGGATCGGTGTCCTGGTCGAGCGGAGCCTCCCGGTGCTCTCCTGGTCCCGGCACCTGCGCAGCGCCTACTTCGACGACCTCGACCTGCCGCGCTGGACCCTCGAACATCCCTATGCCGACCCTCTCGGGAGGATCACCCTGGAACTCCCCACCCCGGCCGGAGCCCGCTATCCCGACGCCGGGCCGTGGAACGAGGGCGGTCCGGGACTCCAGGACCTGCCCTGGGTGGCGCCGTCCGGGTCCCTCCAGTGGTGGGCCTTCCGGGAACTGGTCGGTCTGCTCCAGGTACAGGGGAACCGGGTGACCGTGCTCATCGGACCGCTGAACGAGCACATGCTGACACCCGGGAGCCGGGAGCGTTACCGGCAGATACTGGAAACCACCTCGGCCTGGCTCACGACCGCCGGCATCCCCCACCTGTCGGCCCCGCT
>CAYUVJ010000558.1:0-1598 GCA_964447955.1 uncultured Gemmatimonadota bacterium | reverse complement strand
CTCCTCTTCGTGGTCGGCTATTCGATCTACGCGCTCCTCTACATCCGCTCCGGGCTCAACCCCCCGATCGACATGAACAACCCGGAGAACTGGAACAATTTCCTCCTCTTCCTGCAGCGGCGTCAGTACGGCAGTCAGAGCATGCTGGCGATTCTGTTCCAGCGTCGTGCCCCCTGGCTCTGGCAGCTCGACTACCATTTCCTGCGCTACTTCCGGGCCGAGTTCCTCCTCCCCTTCTACCTGCTGGCCATCGGCGGAGTGGTGGTCAACCTGGCCCGGGACAAGCGGACCTTCCTGGCCCACGCCGCCCTATGGACCATCATGGGCCTCGGCCTGGTGGTCTACCTGAACATGCCCGACCCCCAGCCGCGCGACCGGGACTACATTTTCGTGGGCTGCTACTTCGCCACCGCGATCTTCGTCGGGACGGGTATGGCGGGACTGGCCGGCTGGCTGCGGGAGAGTCTGGCCCGGGCCTTCCCCGCCCTGGGCCCGAAGGCGGTGGCCGCCCGCTCCGCGCTGGCCATCGGAGCGGTCGGCCTGGTGCTGGTGGTCGTCCAGACGGTCGGCAACTACGACCGTCACGACCGGACCGGGGACGACATCCCCTGGGATTACGCTCACAACATCCTCGAGTCGTGCGACCAGAATGCCATCCTCTTCACCAACGGGGACAACGACACCTACCCGCTCTGGTACCTGCAGATCGTGGACGGCGTGCGGCGGGACATCCGGGTGGTGAACCTGAGCCTGCTGAACACCGACTGGTACATCAAGGAACTGCGCGACCGCGAACCGAAGGTACCCATCACCTGGCGGGACCAGGACATCGACCGGATCCTGGGATATACCTACGCCCCGGCCGACACCGCGCTCGAAGTCAACGGGGTCTACTGGCGACTTCGGCGGGGCCAGATGGTGCGCACCCAGGACCGGATGGTGGCCCACATGATCGCCAACGACCGCTGGGAGAAGCCGATCTACTTCGCCATCACCGTCCCGGTGGACAACCAGGCCGGGTTCACCGAGGACTGCCAGCTCGAGGGCTTCGCCTTCCGGGTCACCCCGAACGCGCAGATCGTGGACACCGAGCGGAGCATGCGGATCATCAAGGAGATCATGCAGTTCCGGGCCCTGCTCGACCCGGCGGTCCACAAGGACCAGAACACCAGCGAACTGATCCAGAACTACGGAGTGGTCATCTCCGAGACGGCCCGCGGTCTGCTCCGCGAGGGGCGGGAGCAGGAGGCCTGGGAATTGATACAGTGGGGGACCGAACGTGTCCCTTTCGTCCCTGATCAGGTCGTCTTCGCGGCCGGGGTGGCGCAGACGGTGGGGGACACCCTGGCGGCCCAGGAACTCTACGCCTCGGTGCTGGACGCCCAGTTCCATGACCCCCGCAGCCGACTGAGCCTTTACCTGGGCTTCACCTACTCGCTGGCCCGCAGCAGCCGCTACGACGAGGCGGCCGCGGTCCTGGAGCGCTGGCTGGCCGGAAGCCCCGGTGACGCCACCGCCCGCGCCTGGATGGACACCCTGAGGGCGGGCCACATGCCCGAGGACATGGCCCGGCTGGTAGAAGGCCCCACTCCCCGCTG
>CAYUVJ010000557.1:0-1601 GCA_964447955.1 uncultured Gemmatimonadota bacterium | reverse complement strand
GAACCAGATCAGGCCGAAGCCCCCCTCGGCATAGCGCCGGTAGCGGCGGAAGCTGAGCTTGCCCGGGGCGCCGTCCCGCTCGGAGTCGAAACCCTCCATCGGCTGGACGGCGAAGCGGTTGGGTATCAAGCCCCCGCCGAGGAGCCGGAGCGGTTCGAGCAGCGCGGCCGGGTCCCGGTCGAAAGGGACACGTACCCCCAGGTCCCAGGCCCGGGCCTGGAGATCGGAGGCTGTACGGAAGGCGAAAGTCGCCATCCGGCTCAGCGTTTCATGCCGGCGATGGCGTTCATCCCCTCGATCGCGGTGTCGATATGCTCCTCGGTGTTGAAGGGGCCGATCGAGAAGCGGACCGTCCCCTTAACCTCGGCAGTGCCGATCTGCTCGTGCACCCGAGGGGCACATTGCAGACCGGTCCGGGTCTGGACGTTCCAATCCACATCGAGCAGGGTCCCCACGTCCCCGGCCTCCCAGCCGGTCACATTGACACTCAGCACGGCCGTGTGCCGTGCCGGGTCATCGTCACAGTAGGTCGTCACCCCGTCGATCGCACGCAGACCATCCCGGAGCCGGATCCACAGAGCGATCTCCCGGGCATGGATAGTCTCCGCTCCCTCCTCGGCGATCCACTTCTGACCCGCGTAGAGACCGGCCACTCCCATCACGTTCAGCGTGCCGCATTCCATTCGGAAGGGGAACTCCTCCAGGTGGGTGCGCTGGGCCGAACGAACTCCCGTCCCCCCCTGACGGCTGGATCGGATGTCGACCCCCTCGGCCGAATAGAGCCCGCCGATGCCGGTCGGCCCCATCAGGGACTTGTGCCCGGTAAAGGCGAGCAGGTCGATCTGCATGGCCTGGACGTCGATGGGAACCGCCCCGGCCGTCTGGCTGGCGTCCACCGCGAAAGTGATGCCGGCCTCCCGGCAGAGGGTGCCCACCTCGGACACCGGTTGCACGGTGCCCAAGACGTTGGAGCCGTGGTTGAGGATGACCAGTCGGGTGTTCTTCCGGAAGGCCTTCTTGATATCGTCCGGATCGACATAACCGGCCCCGTCGTTCTGCACGTAGGTGACCTCGATCATCCCGTCCTGCTCCCGGTGGTGGAGAGGCCGCAGCACCGAGTTGTGCTCCACCGTGGACGTGATCACATGGTCTCCGGACCGCACGATCCCGGCGATGATCTGGTTGAGCGAGTCACTGGCGTTGTAGCTGAAGGTCAGTCGTTCGTGGTCGGTGCCGTTGAAGAAGGCGGTCAGCATCCGGCGGGTTCCGGCGACCACCTCCTCGGTCTCCAGCGCGGCATCATAGCCCGACCGGCCCGGGTTGATCCCGTGCTTGCGGTAGAAATCGTGCATGAAGGCGTACACGGAGTCCGGCTTGGGAAAGCTCGTGGCGGCATTGTCGAGATAGATGGAGTCCATGGATGTCATCTGTCCGGTGGCGGGTTCAGGGGTGTCTTACTGGTGGGCATTATGCCCCGTACCGGCGGGACCGACCAGCCCGAATCGGCAGGGACTACCGGGTCACTGTCTGCGCCTGATCGGCGCCGGGTCGTCAGCGTTCGCGCTCGGCGAAACTGATCCCCCCGACGCTCCAGTGTTCGG
>CAYUVJ010000556.1:0-1603 GCA_964447955.1 uncultured Gemmatimonadota bacterium | reverse complement strand
CGTATCCGCCGGCTGAGGGCTTCGTACAACTCCTTCAGCCGGCGACAGGTCTCCCGGTGGGCCGGTTCGGGCCGGCAGCGGAGCGCCTCGAATCCTCCGTGGTCGAGCCCGTACTCGGCCCGGACCGCGGCGTAGCCGTTGGCCATGTTCGAGACGCAGAGCAGGGGGAAGTGCCGGCCGGTGGCGTCGCGGAAGGCAGCGATCTCCCCCTCCGGGTCCACAAAGGGCTCCTCCAGCACCGTGTAGGCGGTGCCGCTGGTGCCCAGACTGACGGTGACGATCCCGGGGCGGATGTTCCCGGTCCCTACCGCCCCGTACATGTTGTCCCCGCTGCCGGCATCGATCCGGCAGGACGGATCGAGACCGAAGCGGGCGGCCAGATCCGGGCCGACCGTCTCGATGGTGCGGTCGGAGGTTCCGACCGAGGGCAGATCAGGCAGGCAAGCAAGGACGAGATTGGAATATGGACCGTGAGCCACGCAGACCGATCGTCTCCGTTGACGCTTCGATGTTATCGGATGTTATCACATCTCTAAAGGGACCAGAAATCCGAATCGGGTCGCGCGCCCTTTTCCATCATTCTACTTCTCCGACGGAGCGGACCACCTGCGCATCAGCGGAGCCAGCTCCACGGCCATTTCCCGCACCAACTTGGCCACATCGCAGGTGACGTTCACCTGGAGCTTGAGGGGGAGGCGACCTGTTTCCCGCTGGAGAACCATTCCACCGATCCGACAGTCTCCACGATCCGGTCCTCCTCGAGATCCTTCAGGCGCTCCACGGCGGCGGAGATCCTCTGCAGGGATTCCTCGATATTCCGCAGCCAATCCCGGAGTTCGTCCGAGGTCGGCTGGTGCTGGATACGGTTCAGGTTCCCACCCGCGATGGTCAGAGGGTTGTTGATCTCGTGCTGCACGGTATTGATGATCCGATGTATCATCTCGTGTTCTGCCGACATGCCGTCCCGCACCGCCCTCCGCTCGGCCGCTACGAGGACGAGTCCGCTGGCCAGGACGGCGGCCGTGGAGAAGATCACCCCCATGACCAGCACGATCCGGTTGATCGGGCCGTTCGGGACGACCAGGAAGGCGGTCGTGACGATCCCGCCGAAGACCACGGCCAGCACCAGTCCGTGCCACCATCGAACGGGGAACCGGATGGTGTAGGTCAGCACGACCGCGGCCCACAATCCCCAGAACGTACTGGCGACACCTCCGGTGTTCAGGATGATGAAGGTCGCCACGATGATGTCGAGGAACGTGATGGCGGCCGCGGAGCGACGCAGCGAATAGCGCCGGTAGGGTGACCAGAGCACGTAGATGATGGAATAGACCAGAAAGGAGATGAGGATGCCCAGGTAGACCGAGATGGGCAGGATCACGGGAAGGAGCCGGAAGAAGGAGGGCACCAGGGAAACGGCGACTCCGGCGATCCCGATGCCGACGTGCACCAGGGCCAGTCGGTGCTCGGTCTCGATGTTGCGGGCCCAGATGAAGGGTATCAGGGTGGGGGCCGTCCGTTTGGCAATAGACTCCATGGCACCCGCCATGCTACTCCCCCACCGGGCCGTGGCCAAGGAAAAGGCCGACCGTTTCGGCCTCAT
>CAYUVJ010000555.1:0-1608 GCA_964447955.1 uncultured Gemmatimonadota bacterium | reverse complement strand
GTCATCAGGCGTTCCCCTTTCTCGGGAGAGGCCTGCCGGGGGTCCCCCGCCCCGCTGTCGGTGGTCAGCAGGTGCCAGGGGCGGGTGATGGCGACCCATCCCTCCTCGAGCGCCCGGAACCGGCTGACCGCCTTCTGTCCGGGACCGGCCAGTAGTCCTCCCTGCCCGTCCCGCGCCACCAGGTCGGGGAAGTAGACCAGAGCGAGCGAGGTCTCCATCTCCCCGGCATGGTCGTCCGGTTCGCTGAAGATCGTCGCGTAGACGTCCTGCACCATCCGGTACCAGTCACAGAGGAAGAGCCGGACGGGGGTCCGCCCGTACATCTCCCGCAGGAAGGGTTTGAGGTCGTTCCCGCCATGGCTGTTGAGCAGCAGCACCTTGTGGATGCCGGTCCGGTCCAGCGATTCGACCAGGTCGCGCAGGACGGCCTGGAGGGTGGAAGGGTCGAGGTTCAGCGCCAGGGGGAACCCCGCGAGGTTGCGCTCGGTCCCGTAAGGGATGGCCGGCAGTCGGACGACCCGGGCCCCGGCATCCCAGGCCGCCGCGCACACCCGGTCGGCGACTGCTTCGCACTCGAAGAGGTCGGTGCCGTAGGGCAGGTGCAGGTTGTGGGGCTCGACCGCGCCGAGCGGGAGCACGGCCACCTGGTAGTCCGCTTCGCGGACCCGGGCCAGATTCTGCTCCGCCAGTCGCCAGGGACGCATCACGTCTGCCTTTCTCGGGTCGGAGGAGCCATTCTATCGGCCGGGAGCCTGGCGGTCCAGACGGCTCACCCGGACACTCCGGAGTGATGGTCCGGTCGGACCGCTTGCCCGGCCGGGGTGGATGAGGTAAGTAACGGGGAACGCCGCCTCGTCACCCCCCGGAGGAGGGACCCGTGGACGATCCCATCGCCGCCCGGCCCCGACGCGAATTCCTGACCGGCCTGACCGCTCTGACCGCACTGCCGTTCATCGAAGGGGTCCTGCCCCCACCGGCCCGACGCCGGCAGGACGTGCCTCGCCTGCCCGATCCGTTCACCTCCGAGGAGGCCCGCCAGGTCGAGGTCTCGGCCATGGCCCGGGACATGCCCAACTTCGCTGGTCACGGATACAACTGCGCCGAGTGCGCCTGTCTGACCGGACTGCGGTACCTGGGCCGATCCGAGGAGGAGGGCCGTGTGGCCCTGGGCTTCGGGGGTGGTCTGGGACAGGGTGAACTCTGCGGCCTGCTGACGGGAGGCTTCATGGCCCTGGGCGCCGCCGCCGGGGCCAAGAGTGCCGATCGGGAGACGGCGCAGCGTCACGCCAGCAACACCGGCGCCGCCTTCTGGCAGTGGTGGACCGAGCGGGCGCCCATCGCCTGCCGGGAACTGCGCCGGGAGTATGATGGGCAGGACGAGTTCCTGCGGATGACCCAGCGGGTGGCGGTCAAGGTCCAGCAGCTCATCGACGCCATCGACTGAACGAGACCGGGACGGGGACCATCACAGACCACACTGCGACCACGAGCGAAGGGGAAGACGGATGCAGCTGACAGCACTGGACTGGTGGGTCGTCGGGGGCTACATGGTCGTCGCACTGGCCGTCGGTCTCTACTTCACCCGCCGGGCCGGGAGCGGCATGGACG
>CAYUVJ010000554.1:0-1608 GCA_964447955.1 uncultured Gemmatimonadota bacterium | reverse complement strand
CTCGACCGGGCAGTCGGTGCCGTTGGCGATGACCACGCCCAGGTCGGTCAGCGTGCGCCAGAGGTAGGCCCCTTCCTCGGCCCGCTTCGGGCCCAGCCGTTTCAGCACCCACGGTCCATCCGAAGTGCAGTGGATACCCTGCATCGAGGCCACTACGCCCAGCTCAGGGATGCGAGGCACGTCGTCGGGGTGGAGGTGCTGGACGTGCTCGATGCGCCAGCGCAGGTCGGTCTTCTCCGGCGCGGTCTGCATGGTCCGTTCGTAGATGTCCAGGACCTCACGATTGGCCCGGTCGCCGATGGCGTGGGTGCAGACCTGGAAACCGTACTTGAGGGCGATCTCACAGGTCCGCTCGATGTCCGCGACCGGCTCCAGGTTGAGCCCGGTACTGGTGGGGAGGTCTTCGTAGGGCTCCAGCAGCCAGGCCCCGTGGGCCCCCAGGGCCCCGTCGATCTGTCGCTTGATGGAGCGTATCGCCAGGAAGGCGTTCCCCTCGGGCAGGATGAGATACTCGGGCAGGCGCCGGTCCATCTCCTCGTTCGTCTCCCGCCGGACCATGGCGTAGAGCCGGATCGGCAGGGTTCCCTCGGCTGCCATCCTGCGGTAGAGGTCGATGGTCGCGAAGGGGACCCCGGCGTCGTGGAACGAGGTCACTCCTTTGGAAAGGGCGTCCTGGCCGGCCAGCAGGATCTCATGGCGGAGCTGGGCCTCCTGCTCCTCAGACGAGCGCTGTTCCTGGTCGTGGGCCAGGACCCGCTCGACCAGTCGCTGGGCCGTCTCGCGCAGCAGACCGGTCGGTTCCCCGCGTCCGTCCTTGACGATCTCCCCGCCGGGCGGGTTGGGGGTACGGCGGGTGATGCCGGCCAGCCGCAGGGCCGTCGCGTTGGCGATGGAGGCGTGGCCGCTGGCGTGCTCCAGCAGTACGGGGTTGTCCGGGGAGGCCTGGTTCAGCCCCCGGTTGAGCGGCACCCCGTCCACGTTGGGTTCGGGTACCCGGTCCCACTTCTCCTGGTGCCAGCCGCGTCCCAGGATCCATTCGCCGGGGACGGCCTTGGCCGCCGAGGTCTGCACCAGGCGGACGATGTCGTCCCAGGTGCGGGCCTGCGTCAGGTCCAGGATGGTCAGGGCGTTCCCCACGCTCTGATAGTGGCCGTGTCCATCGATGAACCCGGGAATGGTCAGACGGCCCTCCAGGTCGACGACCTCGGTCTCCGGCCCGATGTAGCGGCGGATGGACCGGTCGCTCCCGACCGCGGTGATGGTGTAATCCGTGACGGCCACCGCCTGGGCCTGGGGACGGGTCTCGTCAACGGTCACGACCTTCCCGTTCAACAGGACCAGGTCGGCCGGTTCGGGGCGGGCGCAGCCTGTCACGGTCAGGGATACAGCGAGCAGGCCGACGACCAGGGCCGGGAGCAGGCTGAAGGAGCGGATGCTCGGGCGCATGGGGGACTCCGCGCTGATTGTGATCCCGGCCGGGCCGGCCGGGTTGATGTCTCGATGGGATACTAGTCGGCCCGGCCCATCCTGCCAACATCCCTGCACGGCGGGTTTCCGATCCGGCCCCGGCTGGTCAGTTTGCGGTACTTCGGCTAGGCTTCAGGGGCA
>CAYUVJ010000553.1:0-1616 GCA_964447955.1 uncultured Gemmatimonadota bacterium | reverse complement strand
ACGTTCCGTCCCGGGTCCATCTTACCATTATAACGGCTGGTCTCCGTTCAGCGTTGGCGAATGCTGATATCGCCTATCCCTCCCCGGATGTCGAGGTAGAGGTCCGCCCGCCGCCGCTCCGCTCCCGGGGAGTAGATATAGCGGCCGTCCCGACGCCAGTCGTCGGGGTATTCCACATTGGCCAGGAAGCCCCACTTCGAGATCCGGGCCTCCACCGCGATCCCTTTGGGGACGTAGACCACTATCTCACCGATCTCCAGTTCGATGGTGGCCCGACGCTCAATGCGCAGCTCACCGGTCAGGTCCAGGGTGAGCGAACCCATGGAGCCATTGACGTCCAGGGTCTCCCACGATAGGTTGCCCAGACCCGTGACATCCATCTCCCCCATGTTGAGGTCGAGCGTGATCCGGCGCAGGTCGGATGCCGAGCGGGCCGGGAAGTCCGCTTTGAGTTCCCCGCCGGTCATGTCGATGCTCAAAGCATCGAACCGCAGATCTTTCCCCTGCAGGTCGATGGTGCCCCAGGTCACGTCCAGATCGAGTTCAAGGGGGGCCGCCCGGGGGACCAGGATCTCGAGTTCCGAGTCCCTGTCTACATCGTTGTCCTTGCCCGCCCGCAGGCGCATGTCGGTGATGGCGGTGAAGGCATTGGCCTCCGCGTCCCAGCGCAGTTCCCCGCTGAAGCGTTCGGGGTCGTAGCGATAGCGCGCCCGCCCCTCGTCACCCCTGGGGACAGCGCTCAGTTTCAGTTCCCCCCCCTCCATGCGTACATCCACCTTCAGCGCCTGGCGCCCGGCCGGCCGGAAGGTCTTGGTGACCTCCTCGGGCGGGGTCTGGGCGAAGAGCAGCGAGGTGGCGGTGAGCAGCAGGATGACCGTCACCAGCAGAACCTTGAGCGCCGATCGTTCGCGTTCCGTCATGATGCTCTCCTTCTCCGATGGCCCGTGTCTCGCTCTGTCCACGTCGCGGGACACTCAGAACGCCAGGGCCCAGCGGATGTAGTAGACATAATCGTCCCGCCCGTCCTCGAGCGGTTTGGCGATCTCGACCCTGAGATCGTTGAGGCCGAAAGGGGAGATCGCCAATCCGATGCTCCGCTTGGCCTCCTCGGGGACCAGGTCGGTCCAGATCCCGTTGCCGGGCGCGGTGGTCCAGGCCAGCCCGTAGTCGTAGAACACGGCCAGCCCCCAGTCGTCGAAGACCGGTGACCAGCCGTCGCTGCCCAGCCGGTACTCGGCGGTAGCCAGGAAGAGCCGGTTGCCCGTGTACTCCTTGAACTCGTAGCCCCTCAGACTCCCCACGCCGCCCAGGTAGAAGCGGTGCTGTACCGGGATGTCGTCCACCGGGTCGCTGGCCGCCCCGGCCCTTACCCGCAGTGCGATACGGTCCACCGGGCTGAGTCGCTGGTTGACCACCAGCTCTCCCACCCAGCGCTGATAGGTGAAGTCCCCGCCGGTCCCCACGTCGGTCTCACCGGCCTTTTCGAGCCATCCGGACAGGCTGATGCCCAGTCCGTGCCGCAGCCAGTCCCCGTTGGTCGGACTGCCCAGACGGGCATGGTAGACGAGCCGCTTCACCTCGCCGTTCGACGCCGCGATCCGGACGCCGGCGTCCTT
>CAYUVJ010000552.1:0-1617 GCA_964447955.1 uncultured Gemmatimonadota bacterium | reverse complement strand
TGGCTGATCATGACCGGGCTGCTGGTCCAGCGGGAGTACTTCGCGACCGGCCCGGTCTGGCAACCGGCCTCCTTTCGACCCGACACCACGGCTGTCGAGGAGTGGACCGAAGTCTTCCTGCAGGAGGCTAAGATCGGCTATGGCTGGACCCGTCGCAGCAGCCAGGGGGACACGCTGCACCGCCTCCAGTCGAATCAGCTGTTCCGACTGACGCAGCTCGGCCAACCACAGGTCATCAGCCTGCGCACCGAGGCCACCCTCAACGCCGACTGGAGCCTGCGGTCCTTCAGCTTCTCGATGACCACCGACGACGCCCGTTCCAGTCTGACCGCCCCGGTCCTCGGGGAGCGGGTTCAGGGCACTGCCCTGGAGATCGAAGGAGGAGTGGACGGACGGGTGATCCGGATGCGCATCCGCCAGGGGGGGGAGGCTGAGGGGCGTGAACAGATCATGCCCGTGGACGGCCCGGTCTACCTCGATGTGGGGCCGGAGATGCTCCTGGCTTCCACCGGGCTGGAGGTCGGCCGGATCGTGACGGTCCCGAGCTTCGATCCCACCACCATGCGCACCGAGCGGACCGAGATCCGGGTGGCCGCCCGGGACACCATCCAGCTGCGGGACGTGCAGGTGCCCGCCTGGCGGCTGGAGACCGAATTCCTGGGACTGACCCTGCGCAGTTGGGTGGACGCGGCCGGCAACACCCTGCGGTCCACGGCCCCGTTAGGTCTGCGGATCGACCGTGCCACCCGGGAGCAGGCCCTCGAAGAGGGCTGGGACACCACGGCTGCTCTCGACCTGGTCAACATCGCTTCCATCCCGGCCGGGGTCATGCGGATCGAAGGTGCCCGGGGGGCGGACTCGATGACGGTACGGTTACGCGGGGTGGAACTCGGCGATCTCGACCTGACCTTCGGACGCCAGGAACTGATCGAGGAGATCGTGGAGGTGAAGATCGAGGACCTGGATGCTCTGACCGACTACGAACTGCCCAACACCGACCGGGCGCTGCGCCGGCACCTGGAAGCCTCGGCCTTCGTCCAGGCCGATGACCGGCGCATCCGCCGCCAGTCCGGAGCCATCCAGCGGCGCGAACCCAGTGCCCGAGTCTTCGCCGAGCGGCTCACCCACTGGGTCTACGAGAGCCTGGAGAAGGTCCCCAGCGCCGGCATCCCCGATGCCCTCGAGGTCCTGGCGAGCCGGCGGGGGGACTGCAACGAGCACACCACGCTCTTCACCGCCCTGGCCCGGGCGGCCGGACTGCCCACGGTGATGAACGTCGGTGTGGTCTACATGGACGGACGTTTCTACTACCATGCCTGGCCCTCGGTCTGGCTGGGGGGCTGGGTGGCGGTCGACCCGACCTTCGACCAGTTCCCGGCCGACGCCACCCACCTCAGCCTGGTCCGGGGGGACCTCGCCCGACAGGTGGAGCTGATGCGGGTCGTCGGACGGCTGTCCATCGACGTGGTGAGCTATCACCCGCTGCCCGAAGGGACCGCACCCCGATGAGCGGCCTGAACATCCGTAACCCCCAGGCTCCGGCCCTGGAGATCCGGGGTCTGTCCAAGCGGTTCACCACGGTCGAAGCGGTCAAGGAGGTCTCCCTGCAGGTCGAGC
>CAYUVJ010000551.1:0-1618 GCA_964447955.1 uncultured Gemmatimonadota bacterium | reverse complement strand
CTCCTTCTGGAGCTTACGATAACTCTCCAGGCGGGCTGCTTCCAGCCGCCCCTCCTCGACCGCCGCCACCACCGCGCAGCCCGGCTCCGTCTCGTGCCGGCAGTCGCGGAAGCGGCAGCCGGCCGCCAGCTCGATCACGTCGTTGAAGGGGGCGGCCAGGTCAGCTTCGTCCGCCCAGAGCTGGACCTCGCGCAGCCCGGGGTTGTCGATGAGCAGGCCGGCGCCGGGGATGGGGAGCAGTTCCCGCACCGAGGTGATGTGCCGTCCCCGTCCGTCGGAGGCCCGCACCTCACCGGTGGGTTGGCGCTCCCGACCGAGCAGGCGGTTGATCAGGGTCGACTTGCCCACTCCGGAGGAGCCGATCAGGGCACCGGTGCGCCCGGCCGGCAGGGCGGATCGCAGCGTTTCCACTCCCTCCCCCGTGCGCGCGCTCATGAGCAGGAGCTCGACCCCGGGGGCGATGCCGGCCACCTCGGCCAGCCGGGCGGGCAGGTCGCCGGCCAGGTCGACCTTGTTCAGGACCACCACCGGCTCGATCCCGCCGGCAGCGGCCAGTACCAGGAAGCGCTCCAGGCGCCGGAGGTTGAACTCCCGGTCGAGCCCGGAGACCACGAAGACCCGGTCGAGGTTGGCCGCCAGCACCTGTTCTTCGCTGCGCTCCCCGGCGACCTTGCGGGAGAACTGAGTACGGCGGGGGAGCAGGTCGTGGATGGAGGCGCTTCCCTCCCGGGCCAGGCCGCTGGCCGCCACCCAGTCCCCCACCACCGGCATGTCGGCGGCCGAGTGGACCAGGTGGTGGAGCCGGCCGGAGAGTTCCCCGAACGACGGTCCCGCAGGGCTCAGCAGTTCGCAGCCGGTGCGGTGCCGGGCGGCCACCCGGGCCGGCTCGAACCCCTCGGCCTCGAAAGGGGCGAAGGCCTCGGCGAACCCGGCGTCCCAGCCCAGGTCGGTCAGGTTCATACTACCGACGGCGCTCGGCATTCAAGTTTCGGGTCTCATCCCGGGCATCATCCGGTCTCGCCGGTAACCGGTTCGCCCGACTCATGCGCCCAGCCGTTTCAGTACGCGCTTCAGCCGGGTGAGCCCTTCGACCAAGTACTCCGGCTCGGGGCCGTAACCCAGGCGCAGGTAGTGGTCCATGCCGAACTGGTCGCCCGGCACGATGAGGGTCGATTCCTCGGACCGGGCCCGCTCGGCCAGTTCCGAGGAGTTGACCTCCAGGGCATACTTCACCCAGAGGATGGCGCCGGCGTCCGAGGGGACGTAGTCGAAGAGCCCGGCCTGAGCATCCACCCACTCCCGCAGCAGGGGGAGGTTGTGGTTCAGGATGGCCCGGGTGCGCTCCAGGATGCGGCGGCGCCGCTCCGGCTCCAGGGCGTGGATGGCCAGCGTCCCGGTGATCGGGGAGGGGCAGATGGTCGAGTAGTCGTGGTAGGTCCAGAGGGCGTGGACCATCTCCCGGTCGGGGGAGGTCGCCCAGCCGATGCGCAAGCCCGGCAGTCCGTAAGCCTTGGAGAGCCCGGAGGTGATGACCAGCCGCTCGCACCGCCCCCACATCGAGGGGGTCTCCTGGCCGTCCCGCTCCGCCCCGCGGTAGATCTCGTCGGAGAGCACCCAG
>CAYUVJ010000550.1:0-1635 GCA_964447955.1 uncultured Gemmatimonadota bacterium | reverse complement strand
CACGCCGCCCTCCAGGACCGTATCCTGGCCGGCATGCGGGTGAAGAACCTGATGCGCACCGAGGTACAGACCGTGCCCCCGGGCATGCCGGTCCTGGACTTCGCCCACTATGCCGCGGTGACCTATCACAAGTACTTCCCGGTCATGCAGGAGGGCACCCTGATGGGGGTGTTGACCCTGGACAGCCTGGGACCGATCCTGGATGAGCCCGACACTTGGCGCCATCTGGCGCTGGTCGACCTCATCGGGACGGGACCGGTGGTCTTCCTGCGTCCCGAGGACGACCTGGCCCGGGCGGAGGTTCTCTTCCAAGCCCACGGTTTCGAGCAGATACCGGTCCTGCGGGACCGATCGGAGGAAGAAGGGGGCGGGTCGGAAGTAGTCGGTCTGCTCCATCACCAGGACGTGTCGCGTGCGGCTGCCCGGCGCAAGCTGGCCATGCAGCTGCCGCACTGAAGGAGGACGTGATGCCCGTTCCTCGGCCCATCCGGAGCCTGTCCGCCGGCTGTCTCATCCTCGTCGCACTCGTCGGCCGGCCGGCTGGAGCCCAGCCCATCGTGCCCACCGCCGGACTGCCGTTGACCGTGGCCGAGCAGAGCGACTTCACCCGGACCACGACCCATGCCCAGGTCTGGGAGTGGCTGGAGATGCTCGCAGCCCGCAGTCCCGACCTGACGGTCACCTCCATCGGTCTCTCCACCGAGGGCCGACGCATGCCGCTGGTTGTGGCCTCCCGGCCGCTGGTGACCGACCCGGCCGCCGCCCGGTCCAGCGGTAAGCCGATCCTCTACCTGCAGGGGAACATCCACGCCGGCGAGGTGGAAGGTAAGGACGCCCTGCTCATGCTGCTGCGGGATGTGACCCTGGGTGAGGCCCGCGGACTCCTCGACCGGGTCATCCTGGTGGTCAATCCCATCTATAACGCCGACGGCAACGAGATGTGGGGGCCGGTGGCCCGCAACCGCCCCGGCCAGGACGGTCCCGAGGAGGTCGGCCTGCGCTACAACGGCATGGGTCTCGACCTCAACCGGGACTACATCAAGACCGAGGCCCCGGAGACCCGACGCGCTCTCGAATCGGTCGTGCTCCCCTGGCAGCCCGATCTCTTCATGGACCTGCACACCACCAACGGGTCCTACCACGGCTACGACCTGACCTATGCCCCCTCCAACACACCCACCGCCCCCCAGGGGCCGGTGGTCTGGACCAAGGAGGTCCTGCTGCCCCACCTGCGGGCACGCCTGGCCGAGCACGGACACCCCATCTTCGACTACGGGAACTTCGGACGGGGAGGCACCCCCCCCGATTCCTGGCATACCTTCGGGTGGGAACCCCGTTACGCCAGCAACTACATGGGAATGCACGGGATGGTCAGCATCCTGAGCGAGGCGGTCTCCTACCGGCCGTTCCGGACACGGTTGAGCGCCACCTACTGGCTGCTGCGGGAGGCGGTCACCTACGCCGGCACCCACGCCGACGAACTGCTGGACCAGACCCGGCGGGCGGGGGAAGAGTTCACCCGCTGGGCCGCCGACCCATCCGGCGCCCCCGCCCAGGGGGTCCGGTATGAGGAACGGAGCCGGGGCCGGGAGACGGTCGTCTACGAGGTGGTCGAGACCCCGGCCGGCGGTCGGG
>CAYUVJ010000549.1:0-1635 GCA_964447955.1 uncultured Gemmatimonadota bacterium | reverse complement strand
GGACATCCGGGTGGAGGAACGCACGCCCGCCCGTCTGCGCTGCTACACCGAGAACCGGGAGTTCGTGCTGGCCGCCGTGGTGGCCGAGAACATCACCGTCGCCCCTCTCCCCGAGGTAGCCGTCCTCACCGGACCCTTCCGCCGGCTCTCCGAACTGCCCGATGGGGAGACCGGGGTGGTGCTGGGGATCGACGAGGCGTGCCGCGGCCTCACCCGGCGACGGTTCATGGATCTGGGGCTGACACCGGGCAGCCGGATCCGGGCCGAACGGGTCGCCCCGTTCGGGGATCCCCGGGCCTACCTCGTCCGCGAGACCCTCATCGCCCTGCGCCGGGAACAGGCCGCGCAGATCCTGCTGAAGATGCCCCCGTCCACTCAGGAGAGCCCGCGATGAGCCAGGCTTGTGAGACCTGCGCCGTCAAGGACGTCCTGGTGCGCATGGGGGTCAACGTCGAGCGCTGGGACTTCGTGGTCGCCCTGGCCGGCAACCCCAACACCGGCAAGAGCACCGTCTTCAACGCCCTGACCGGACTGCGCCAGCACACCGGGAACTGGCCGGGCAAGACAGTCACCCGGGCCGAAGGAGGGTTCCAGTACCGCGACCAGCGCTACAAGCTGGTCGACCTCCCGGGCACCTACTCCCTGCTCTCGGCCTCGGTGGACGAGGAGGTCGCCCGCGACTTCATCCTCTTCGGCAGGCCCGACTGCACGATCGTGGTCCTGGATGCGACCGCACTGGAACGCAACCTCAACCTGGCCCTCCAGATCCTGGAGATCACCGACCGGGTGGTCGTCTGTCTCAACCTGATGGACGAGGCCAAGCGCAAGGGCATCCGGGTCGACCACGAACGGCTGTCCGAGCAGCTCGGGGTCCCGGTGGTCCCGACCGCAGCCCGCTACGATCAGGGGTTGGGGGAACTGACCGAGACCGTGGGACGGATGGTGCGGGGTGAGATCGCTACCCGGCCCCGGCGGGTCCGGACAACCGGAGCCGTGGAGGATGCCCTGGCCCGCCTGACTCCGGCCATCTCCCGGGTCTACCCCGACCTGCCCAACGCCCGCTGGGTGGCGATGCGCCTGCTGGACGGCGACTACGCCGTGCGGCAGGCTCTGACCAGCGGGGAGCTGGGGCGTGACGGCGGGACCGCCCCACCCGCCGCGCCTCCCGAGGCGGTGACCGCCCTCGGACTGGCCGATGTGCTGCAGCGCTCCCTGGGAGCCGGCTTCCGGGACGAGTTGGTCAGCACCCTCTACCGGGAGGCGGAGTCACTGGCCGCTGCCTGCGTCACCCGGATCGGAGAAGGACGCCGCCGCTTCGAAGTCCGGCTGGACGAGGTCCTGACCAGCCGGCTGTGGGGACTGCCCATCATGTTCCTGGGACTGGCCCTCGTGTTCTGGGTGACCGTCAGCGGGGCCAACGCCCCTTCGGCGGTCATCGCCAGCTTCCTCTTCCGGCTGGAGGAGCTGGGGGCCGGTCTCTTCACCTTCCTGGGGGCACCGGCCTGGCTGACCGGCCTGGTCTGGCACGGGACCTGGCGGGGGCTGGCCTGGGTGGTGGCGGTCATGCTCCCCCCCATGGCCATCTTCTTCCCCATCTTCACCATCCTGGAGGATTTCGGGTACCTGCCGCGGGTA
>CAYUVJ010000548.1:0-1638 GCA_964447955.1 uncultured Gemmatimonadota bacterium | reverse complement strand
CCTCGGGAAGTACCCCCACGATGGCGGTCGGATCCCCCTCCAGGGTCAGCGTGCATTCCAGGATGTCCGGGCGGCCGCTGAACCGGTCCTGCCAGAGACGGTGGGAGATGACGGCCACTTCGGCCGCGCCGGTCTGGGCATCCTCCGGGGTGAATCCCCGTCCCATCTGCGGCCTCAGACCCAGGGTGGAGAAGAAGTTGTCCGTGACCGCCGTCCCGGTGACCCTCTCGGCCCCTTGATCCCCGGTCACGGTGAAGGTCTGGGCGAAGGGCATGTAGGCGGCCAGACTCGCAAAGGTCTCACACTGGGACTGATAGTCCCGATAGTCGGGGATCGAGACGAAGGGATTTATCCTCCCCGCGAACATGGCCCGTCCGACGACGAGTCGGTCCCCGTCAGGGTAGGGGAGGGGTTCGATCAGGACCGTGTTGAGGACGCTGAACAGGGCCACGTTGGCGCCCAGTCCCAGCGTCAGGACGATCAGCATCCCGGCCGTGAACCCCTTCAAGCCGCGCAGAGACCGTGATGCCTGTCGCACATCCCGCAGCAGGGTCTCCAGCCGGAGGAGGGTACCAGTCTCACGTACCAGGTCCCGGGTGCGCTCCACCCCGCCGAAATCACGCCGGGCCCGGCGACGGGCCTCGTCCGGATCGAGTCCCAGGCGCTGCAGTTCGTCGGACTCGAGCTCCAGATGCAGGTCGATCTCGTCCTGCAGGTCACGCTCGAACCGGCGTCGGGTGAACAGGGTCTTCAAGAATCCCAACCATCCCCGGAGACGGTCCATCTTCCCCTCCTCAACCGATCTCGACGATTGCGTCGACAGCCCTCGAGAGCCTCAGCCAGTGGGCCACCTCTAACTGCAGTTGCCGCTGACCGCTGGCCGTCAGGTGGTAGTAGCGGGCTCGCCGGTTGTTGTGGGTGGTATCCCACTCGGAGCGTATCCAGCCTCTCTTCATCAGACGGTGCAGGGCGGGGTAGAGCGACCCCTGGTTCACCTGCAGTACGTCCTGGGACATCTGCTGGATGCGATGGGTGATCCCCCAGCCGTGCATGGGTTCAAGGGCCAGGGTCTTGAGGATGAGCAGGTCGAGGGTGCCCTTGAGGATGTCCGATCTGGAGCGGCCCACGTGTATCCTCCCGTCAGATTTGGTCCGCGGGACCCGATGACGGGAGCTCTACTCCCCGTCGGCGGGCAGGGACCGGTGTCTCTTCTCTAGGTAAACGAGAGTATGGGGGAAAAGTTGCTGCCGATGGAACCCGGTCGTACCCGTGCCGGCGACGCCGGTCAGCGGACCTCCTTGATGCGGCAGATGATGGAGGTGATGTCGTCCTCGGGGGCTCCGTCCTTTCATCGGCGTAATGGTCTGCTCGACTGCTTCGAAGAGCTGCCGGATCTCCTTCTCCCGCCGCCGCTTCTCGGTCAGGTCCCGGAACACCACGGTTCCTCCGTTGATCTGCCCGGCGTCGTCAAAGAGAGGACTGGCGGTGACGCTGATGAAGATCCCCTCGGGCCGCTCGGGGTTGCGGATGAAGAGGACCTCCTCGTTGACCACCTCGCCCTGGATGGCCCGAGCCAGGGGCAGCCGGTCGGCGACGACCACCCCCTCCGCCAGAGAGTTCAGGACGGAGTAGACGGCC
>CAYUVJ010000547.1:0-1643 GCA_964447955.1 uncultured Gemmatimonadota bacterium | reverse complement strand
AGCACACAGCCGAATTCCACACAGGCACCGGTCTCCGCGAAGAGGAACTTCGGGTCCGTGACTACCGGGATCAGACGGGTCTGGCGGATCTCGACCATATCCGGGCGCTCGGCGAGGATGCGATCGGCATCGATCTCGACGGAAGTATAGAGGTCATCCGTGAGCTGAGTCCGCCAGGCTTCGGCGATCTCGTCCACCATCTCTTCCCCAGGGCCAGCTGCCAGAATGCTGGAGATGTCCGGACCGTAGGAGAGGCTGATGACCTCGTCCGGGCCATCGGTCACCGGGTTCTCGATGCCGGTTGGACTGTTCGAGCAGGCGGCGAGAATCAGGAGTACGGAGGCCGCGGTTAGGATGCGCTTCATGAAAGGTCTCCCTGCTAGGCGTAATGCCTCCCCGGCAGAACAGCGACTGACTCGGAGAAGACCGATCACGGTTGGTGATCAGCTCGATCTCCGGACTGGACCACATCACCAACGCAGCAAATGGCATGCCATTGCAGCAGTCGGTGGGCTCGTGGAGTGGATTGAGGCGCAACAGGTTACGATGGGGGATCGACCGCCAGGCGGGAGCGGGATCCGGCCCTGCCGACAATCCCCGCACAAAATGCGGGGCTCCCCAACCCGTGCTGGGGAGCCCCGCTTCGGCGATCCTTCAGAGCGTCCGGGTCAGCGGCCCCGCCGGCCCTGACGCTGGTCGGCTTCCTGCTGGCGACGGACCTGCAGCATATCGACCGGCTGGGAGAAGTCACCCAGCAGGTACTTGGCGAAATAATCGAGTCGCAGATAGTGCCAATAGTCGCCCATGGCCCCATAACCGTGACGCTGACCGGGGAAGACGAACATGTCGAATCGCTTGTTGGCCCGGATCAGGGCGTTGGCCAGCCGAAGGGTGTTCGCCGGGTGGACGTTGTTGTCGATGTCCCCGGTGGTGATGAGCAGATGTCCCTTCAGGTTGGCGGCGATCTCCGAGTTCTTGTCGATCTCATACTCGAAGTCGATCTCCCCTTCCCGGTTGATGATCTCGGTCACCCCGTGGTGCTTCTCACTCCACGGCTTGTTATAGACGTTGTTCTCGTGGTTTCCCGAAGAGGAGACGGCCACCTTGAAGAAATCGGGGTAGATCAGCATCGCCGCAGTCGACATGAAGCCTCCGCCCGAGTGGCCGAAGATCCCCACCCGGTCGATGTCGATCCAGGGATGGCGGGCGGCCAGCTGTTCGATGGCGGTTTTCTTGTCGGCCAGTCCGTAGTCCCGCAGGTTCCCGTAGCCGTAGTTGTGGTACCACTTGGAGCGTTCGGGATGCCCGCCTCGGTTGCCGACCGTGATGACGATGAAGCCCGCCTGAGCCAGCGATACATTCTGGGCGTTGGTCGAGAACGACTTGTCCACGCTCTCGGTCTGCGGACCGGGATAGACATAAGCGATGATCGGGTACTGCCTGTTCTCGTCGAAGTCGAACGGCTTGTAGATCACTCCGTAGAGGTCGGTGATCCCGTCGTCCGCCTTAACCCGGTAGGGCTCAGGGAACCGGTAACCGGCCTCGAAGAGCAGGCTGAGGTCTGCTTCCTCCAGGTCGAGCAGTTTCTGTCCCCGGGTGTCGAAGAGAGTGACCTCCGGTGCGGTGTCGACCCGGGAGTGGTT
>CAYUVJ010000546.1:0-1647 GCA_964447955.1 uncultured Gemmatimonadota bacterium | reverse complement strand
GCTTGCTCATCTTCACCAACTCCCCACCCCGCAGCAGATTGACCTGCTGGACGATGAGGACGTGGAAGGCACTGGCTGGATGTCCCAGGGCCTGCAGGGCGGCGGCCATCCGGGGGATGTAGCCGTGATGGTCGGGTCCCCACAGGTCGACCAGGGTCGCCCAGCCGCGCGCGAACTTGTCCCGGTGATAGGCGATATCCGGGAGCAGGTAGGTAGACCGCCCGTCGCTGGTGACCAGTACCCGGTCCTTCTCATCCCCGAAGTCCGTCGAGCGGAACCAGAGGGCCCCCTCGGACTCGTAGGTGTAGCCACCCGCATGAAGTGCGTCCAGCGTCGCGGTGACCTGCCCGCCGCTGTGCAGCGAGGACTCCCGGAACCAGGTGTCGAACGACAGACCGAATGAGTCGAGGACCCGCTGCTGCCGCTCCAGGATGCGTTCGATCGCCCACTGGGCCAGCTGATCGCTCCGTCCTCCGGTGCCCTCGGCATCGGACGTTCCGGCCTCCGGAGACGCGCCCTCTTCCCACCAGGAGGGTAGCCCCCCGGAAACGAAGTCCGCCGCCATGTCAACCAGGTAGTCGCCGTGGTAGCCTTCCTCCGGGAGTTCCGCCGACTCGCCCAACTGCTGTCGGACCCGGACATTGAGACTCTGGCCGAGCAGCCGAACCTGACGACCGGCGTCGTTGACGTAGAACTCGCGCCCGACCTTGGCTCCGGCTGCCCCCCACAGGGCGGCCAGGGTGTCGCCGACCGCCGCCGCCCGGGCGCTCACCACGTTCAGCGGGCCGGTCGGGTTGGCTGACACGAACTCGAACAGGACGGTCCAGTCGGACAGCCGATCGCTGCGGCCACAAGCCTTGGGCTTGGCCAGCGCTTCGGCCAGCTCCTGTTCAAGCCAACTGGGCCGGAAGCGGAAGTTCAGAAACCCGGGGCCGGCGATCTCGATCGCCTCCAGTGGCACGACGGTGTCGTCCGGCGGGGTCTTCAGGAGTGCCTCGCGGAGAGCCTCGGCCACCTGGCGAGGAGGGCGTCCGACCCGACCGGCCAGGGAGAGAGCGGCGGTGGAGGCCAGGTCGCCGTGGGCGGGGTCGCGAGGGGCCTCCAGGGGGACCTCGGCGGCGGGCAGATCCCACCCCTGAGCGGCTGCGGCCTCGGCCAGGGCTCGACGGAGTTCCGTTTCGGTCCGGGCGATCAGGGGCATGTCAATCAGCCCTCCTCACCGTCGCCGACCTCCTCCCGGGGGGCGTCTCCCCAGAGTCGCTCGAGGGCATAGTATATCCGTACGTCGGGCTGCATCAGATGGACCACCACGTCGACATAGTCGAGCAGGACCCAGTTGCGACTGCCTTCATCCCCCTCGACGTGCCAGGGACGTTCTTCCAGCGTCTCGGCTGCCCACATCCGGACCCCTTCGGCCACCGCCCGGGCATGGACGTCGGTGGTCACGGTGGCGACCACGAAGTAGTCGGCCATGCTGGTGAGCCCGCGCAGATCGAGGATGACGATCCCCTCGGCCTTCTTGTCCCGGGCGGCTTCGGCCAGTCCCCGGGCCAGGTCGGCCGGGACCGGCTCTCCTCGCTCCCGGCGGCGGTCCCGCTCGGCGCTGCGCTCATCGGTCACGGGGGTATCCCCTCCCGGAACGGTCGA
>CAYUVJ010000545.1:0-1650 GCA_964447955.1 uncultured Gemmatimonadota bacterium | reverse complement strand
ATCCCAGCGCCCGCAGGAAGAGCCGCTTGGCCCGGGCCCGCCCGGCCCGCGCGGCCCTCAAGTCGGTGGCCTCGATCTCCTCGGCCGGGCGCAGCACCCAGCCGTGGGCGTACTGGACGAAGCCCGAGGCGGTAGCCACCAGCAGGCCCCGGTGCTCGGGCGCTTCCTGGAGGATCGACTCCATGAGTTTGAGGCTGAAGGGGAGCGCGTCGCCGACCAGTTCCGGGTCGTCGTCGGTCATGAAGGCGCTGGTCCCCTCCCCGGAGAGGGCGTCGGCCATCGCCCCGACGGCCATCCGCCGGACCGAGCAGCCCCCGGCCAGGGTCGGCAGGAGCAGCACCCCCAGCAACAGCATGTGATGTGTGCGGTTCCTCATCGTCCCCTCACGGACAATCAACGCTTCCCGTCCGTCTGCCGCAAGACGCCACCATCCCCCGCCCCTATCCTGAATCTGATACGCCTGATACGGCAAGGCGTTACCCGGATTCCCGCCCCCGCCGTACCGGTGGTCTTCCCTTCCCGGGGGGCTTCCTCTAGAATCGAGCCGTACGGTCCTGACCCCATCGTCGTCATCCATCCTACTCCCGGGGGGAGACGTCCATGAGCTTCCGAGACGACCTGCCTCACCCTCTCCCAGGCCTCTCCCACCGGACGGTCTCCTCCCTGGCCGCGCTCTCCGTGCTCGCCCTGACCGGGCTGCTGGCCATCGCCTGCGACCGGGCCAGCGGGCCCGACTACACCGCGGGGGAGGTCTACTTCGGCCGGAACGAGTACATCGAATACCTGGCCGGGGACCTGCCCATCATCCTCTCGGCCCCTCACGGCGGCACCCTGATCCCGGCCGAGATCCCCGACCGCACCTGGGGGACCATGTCGCGAGACCTCAACACCGAGGAACTGGCCCGGAAGTTCGCCGAGACGGTCCATGCCGCCACCGGCGGCTGGCCGCACGTCGTCATCTGCCGCCTGAGGAGGACCAAACTGGACGCCAACCGGGACCTCGAAGAAGCGGCTCAGGGGAACAGATATGCCGAGCAGGCCTGGAACGAGTGGCACCGCTTCCTGCGATATGCCCGGAAGCGGGTGGAGTCGGAGTGGGAAGCCGGCTTCTACATCGACCTCCACGGGCATGGTCACCCCATCCAGCGGCTGGAACTGGGCTACTTGCTCAGCGACTCGGCCATAAACCTGGCCGATGGTGTTCTGAACGGTTCCTACTATGTTGAGAACGCGAGCGTGCGGGAGCTGGTCTCCCGCTCCGGGCGGACGCTCTCGGACCTGCTGCGGGGCCCGCTCAGTTTGGGCACTCTGCTGGAGGAGCGGGATTTCCCCGCTGTCCCCAGCCAGAATCAGCCCTATCCGGCCGCTGATCCCTACTTCACCGGGGGCTACAACACCGAGACCCACTCTTCCCGGAATGGGGGGACGGTCAGCGGGGTCCAGATCGAGTGCAACTACGAGGGTGTGCGGGACTCATCGACCAACCGCGCCGCCTTCGCCGCCGCGCTGACCGAGGCCCTGGAAGTCTATCTGGAGGAGCATTTCGGGTTGGTGCTTCAGCCCTCAGGCTTCTCCCTGGCCCTGGTCGGGACCGATTCCCCCAGGTAGAGGAACTGCAGGGCCAGCACCCCGGCCGAGAGCACGCCGCCC
>CAYUVJ010000544.1:0-1651 GCA_964447955.1 uncultured Gemmatimonadota bacterium | reverse complement strand
GTCTGCTCGATCGAGAACTTCGACGCCATGGGGGTGCACACCGGGGACTCCATCACGGTGGCGCCGGCCCAGACCCTGACCGACCGCGAATATCAGCGGATGCGGGACATGTCCCTCAAGGTCATCCGCACGGTGGGGGTGGAGACCGGGGGGAGCAACATCCAGTTCGCCCGCGATCCCGAGGACGGCCGCCTGCTGATCATCGAGATGAACCCCCGGGTGAGCCGCTCCAGCGCCCTGGCCTCCAAGGCCACCGGCTTCCCCATCGCCAAGATCGCGGCCAAGCTGGCGGTCGGCTACACCCTGGACGAGATCCCCAACGACATCACCCGCCAGACCCCGGCCTCGTTCGAACCGACCATCGACTACTGCGTGGTCAAGATCCCCCGCTGGGCCTTCGAGAAGTTCCCCCAGGCCGACGAGCGGCTGACCACCCAGATGAAGTCGGTGGGCGAGGCGATGGCCATCGGCCGCACCTTCAAGGAGGCTCTGCAGAAGGGGATCCGGTCGCTGGAGATCGGACGCTGGGGGCTGTCCTCCGGCGAGGACGAACTCGACCCCGACCGGTTGAAGGAGAAGCTCTCGGTCCCCAACTGGCAGCGGCTCTTCTATGTCCACCTGGCCTTCCAGTCGGGTATGGACCTGAGCGATGTGAACCGGCTGACCGGGATCGACCCCTGGTTCCTGCGCCAGATCGAACAACTGGTCGATCTGGAGGGGCGCCTGAGGGCCTTCGACGTGCGCCGCCTGCCGGCCGACCTGCTCTACAAGGCCAAGCGGTCCGGCTACAGCGACCGGGAACTGGCCGACCTGCTGCGGGGGACCGAGGAGCAGGTGCGGGCCCGTCGCCGGGAGCTGGGGCTGCGCCCGGTCTTCAAACGGGTCGACACCTGCGGGGCCGAGTTCGAGGCCTACACCCCTTACCTCTACTCGACCTACGAGGAGGAGGACGAGACCGCTGGGACCGACCGGCGCAAGATCATGATCCTGGGGGGCGGTCCCAACCGCATCGGCCAGGGGATCGAGTTCGACTACTGCTGCTGCCACGCCTCGTTCGCCCTGCAGGAGGAGGGGTTCGAGACCATCATGGTCAACTGCAACCCCGAGACCGTCTCGACCGACTACGACACCAGCGACCGGCTCTACTTCGAACCGCTCACCCTGGAGGACATCCTCCACATCGTGGAGATCGAGAAGCCCGAGGGGGTCATCGTGCAGTACGGCGGCCAGACCCCGCTGGGCCTGGCCCTCGACCTGCAGGCCGCCGGGGTGCCCATCATCGGGACCAGCCCGGAGTCGATCGACCTGGCCGAGGACCGGGAACGTTTCGGACATCTGCTCACCGAGCTCGACATCCCGCGCCCCCCCGACGGGACGGCCGTGAACCTGGAGCAGGCCAAGGCGGTGGCCGAACGCATCGGCTACCCGGTCCTGGTACGCCCCTCGTACGTGCTGGGGGGCCGGGCCATGGCCATCGTCTACACCGACAAGGACCTGGAGACCTACATGCGCTCGGCGGTGCTCGCCTCGCGGGAACACCCGGTCCTCATCGACCGGTTCCTGGAGGACGCCACCGAGGTGGATGTGGACGCGGTCGGCGACGGGACCGATGTGGTCATCGCCGGGATCATGGAGCACATCGAGGAAGCCG
>CAYUVJ010000543.1:0-1653 GCA_964447955.1 uncultured Gemmatimonadota bacterium | reverse complement strand
CGCGCCCACGATGTGCAGGGCGATGCGGCGATGGAGCCGCCAGCGCTGCATCGCCATGGCGATGAAGAATCCCCCCATGAAGAGGATGATGTTCCGGTCCATGTAGGCGGGTGCGGTGGCCGCAGTGCTCTTTACCCCCAGGAAGGGGAAGAGGACCAGGGGGAGCAGGGCGGTGGCGGCCAGCGGCAGGGCCTCGGTCAGCCACCAGGCGGCCATCAGGGCGGCGGTGGCGAGGACCGCCCGGCCCGGGGGACCGAGTCCCTCGATCGGGACCACCAGCAGGAGGGCGAAGAGGAGGGGACCGCCGATGAGCCCGATGCGCCGCCGCAGGTGGAAGGCCGAGGATGTCTCCTCGGAGATCGGAAGCGGGGGTGGGATCTCGGGCGCGCGGTGGACGATCATGATGGGGCCATCATATCAGGCCGGCCGGGAGATAAGACAGGATTCACGGCATCCTGAGGTTCGGGGATACCGTATATTGATGTCGACCTCCCGATACCCGAACCGCAATGAGGGAACCATGCCGCGTCGCCTCCTCTCCCTGAGTCTGATCGCCGTCCTCTGCATCCCGGTATTGGCTTCGACCGCCCGAGGGCAGCAGCAGGGTCTCGACTCCATCACCTCCGAAGAACTCCGCATGCATCTCAGTTTCATCGCCTCGGACGCGCTGATGGGCCGGGACACCCCATCGCCCGGGCTGAAGGCGGCGGCCGCCTATCTGGCCACCCGGGTCGAGGCCTATGGCCTCAAGCCGATGATGCCGGACGGTTCCTTCCTGCAGACCATCACCCTGGGACGGACCCGGCTCGCAGACTCCTCTACGCTCAAAGCGGGGGACCGCACCTTCCGGTTCCCGTCGGACTTCGGAGCCACGGGTTCGGCGCAGGTCAGCGTCTCCGGGCAGGTGGTCTTCGTGGGGTTGGGAGTCAGCGCTCCCGATCAGGGCTGGGACGACTACGCCGGGCTGGATATCGAGGGGAAGATCGTGGTGATGCTCCAGGGTGAACTGCCCGAGGACCATGTCCTGCGGCAGCAGCAGAACCGGCGTGCGTTCATGCCCCAGTTCCGGGCGATGACCCCGGCCCGGGGCGGGGCCCTGGCCGTGCTCAGCATCCTGGGTCCGACCGAGGAAGCAGCTATGGAGACCTCCGGAGCCTCCTTCCCGGTCTCGGAGAGCGTCACCTGGCCGGCCAGGGAGGGTCAGGCCGCCCGGGGCGGCCGGGGAGGTGGGGCACCGGTCCTGACCCTGCGGCAGGATCCCGCGGCCGCGGTGCTGGGTCTCACCCAGGCGGAACTGAACGCCATGTTCGCCCGCCTGGGTCGGGGTGAGCGGGTGCCGGGTCTCGCCATGCCGAGCCGCCGGGTCGAGATCGACCTCAAGACGGTCTCCACCCCGGAGCACACCCAGAACGTGATCGCCCTCATCGAGGGCTCCGACCCGGTCCTGAAAGACGAGTACATCGTCATCGGGGCCCATTACGACCACGTGGGGATCCGCCACGGGGCCTATCCGGACAGCATCAACAACGGGGCGGACGACGACGGCTCCGGGACGGTGGCCCTGCTCGAGATCGCCCAGGCCCTCACCCTGGAACGGCCCAAGCGCTCGGTCATCCTGGGCTGGTGGACCGGGGAGGAAAAGGGACTGCGGGG
>CAYUVJ010000542.1:735-1657 GCA_964447955.1 uncultured Gemmatimonadota bacterium | reverse complement strand
AGCAGGGGATCAAGACGGCGGCCGACTTCACCCCCGCCCGGGAAAGGTTGCCCCACGGCCTGGTGGTGATGGACGCCGGTCTGCGTCGCGAATACGTGGAGCTGCGACGCTTCGTCTACGACAACATCATCAACTGCTACAACGTGAGCCGGATGGACGGCAAAGCGGTCTACCTGCTGCGCCGGCTGGCCAAGGCCTATCTCAACCGTCCGCTGCAGCTCCCCGACTACGTCCTGCTGGGATTCGCCAAACGGCAGAAAATCACCTACCTGCGGGACCTTCCCTTGAGTCGGATCGAACCCGAGACCGCGACCTACCTGACCCAACCCGCTATCTACCGCACGGTCTGCGACTTCATCGCCGGCATGACCGATAAGTTCGTCTTCGACGAATATGAGAAACTCTATGTACCGGGTGAACGGGTCTGACCCGGAAGGGCCCGCCGGGCTCCGGGCGGGCGGCTTCCGGGGGATCCTCCTGCCGCTCCTGCTCTCTCTGCTCCTCTTCCTCCCGCGCTCCGTCCAGGCCCAGGATGACTGGTTCGCCCCCGACAAACTAATGCACTTCCTGGGCGGCTTCTTCGTCACCTCGATCGGCTACACCGTTGCCCAGGTCCATTTCGAAGTGGACCATGACCAGGCCCGGGCCATCGGGGTGGGGGCGGCGGTGGCGGCCAGTATCGGCAAGGAGGTCTGGGACGGCTGGACGGGACGGGGGGATCCGTCGCTGAAGGACCTCTTCTGGGACGGGGTAGGCATCGGGCTGGGGGTGGCATTCGTCAACCTGTTCGAGGAGCGGTTCGGGCCCGAGGAGGGTGTTCATCCCCACCTCGGTTCCGTCCGGGCGGACGCCGGACCCCTGCGTCTGGACCTGGCCCGACCGCTCCGCCCGCCGGTGTCCGCACCCTTTCTCACCTCTCTCC
>CAYUVJ010000542.1:0-725 GCA_964447955.1 uncultured Gemmatimonadota bacterium | reverse complement strand
GGGACTCCTCCCGGCACCCCGAAACCCGTTGACTATCCGCCTTCGGCCCGTACCTTGAAATTCCTGTTCGAAAAGCCTGCCGGGCGACTAGCTCAGTTGGTTAGAGCGCGGCGCTCACATCGCCGAGGTCGGGGGTTCAAGTCCCTCGTCGCCCACCATCCTCTACGGCTCCGTCCGGTTCGCCCGGAGCGGGGCCGTGCCTGTTCCCGGCCCTGGTGCGGCCGCTCCCCGGGAGTCCCTGTATGAGCACCGACCCGATCCCGTCCATCACCGACACCCCACCCCCCGACCACCTGGTCCCGGACGGACTGGCCCGGCTGGCCCATGACCTGGTCCGGATCCCCAGCGTGACCGGACAGGAAGGGGAGGTCATGGCCTTCGCCGAGACCTGGCTGGAGGAAGCCGGTTTCGAGGTGGCCAAGTACGCCGGCCAGCCCGACCGCCCCAACCTGGTCGCCTCGATCGGTCTGGCCGCCGGACCCCTGCTGGCCCTCAATGGACATCTGGACACCGTCCCGGTGCCGGGGGACGAGCCGTGGACCCATCCCCCCTTCGAAGGGGTGGTCAGCGAAGGGCGTCTCTACGGCCGGGGGGCCCTCGACATGAAGGGCTCCTGTGCCGCCATGATGTGGGCGGGGGCCCAGCTGGCCCGTCGGACCGGCGAGCTGCCCGGCCGGGTCCAACTCCACCTGGTCGTGGACGAGGAGCAGGGGGGCAAGCAGGGG
>CAYUVJ010000541.1:0-1661 GCA_964447955.1 uncultured Gemmatimonadota bacterium | reverse complement strand
TCCGGCATCCGGTGTGGCCTGGTTCTCGCCCCTCGGTGCGCTGCGATTCCCGGGTGAGAACCTCACCATCACCCTCACCCAGGCTGTCACCGGCTACAGCCGGAGCGTCCTGGTGACCTACCCCCTGGGTAAAGTGTCGGTCGGACCGTGAGGGGGCGGCTCGGCGAGCGGGGCTTCACCTTCGTGGAGATCCTCATCACGCTGATCTTCATCTCCATTGCCCTGCTGGCCGTCACCAGCCAGTTCCCGCTGGGACTGCAGATCAGCCAGAGCGCGGAGGACCTGACCCTGGCCACCAACCTGGCCCAGGAACTGCTCGAGGAGATCCGCTCCATGGCCTGGGAGGACCCGCAGTCGGGCGGGGCGGCTCTCGGTACCGACCTGGGGGAGTTCGGCCGCCTCGACTACGACGACCTGGACGACTATCACGGGCTCGTCGAGTCCCCGCCCCGGGACCTGGACGGCAACCCCCTCGACGGTTTGGGGGGGCGGGCCAATTTCGCCCGCTACCAGCGTGATGTCACCGTGACCTACGCCGACCTCACCACGCTGGCCGCGACCGGCTCGGTCACCGACTTCAAGCGGATCGAGGTGGGGGTCTCCAACCTGGACACCGGCCAGCGCACCTTCCTGGTCCTGGTCAAGGCCTGGAGTCCCTGAGCATGAGGCGTCTCCGGCGACAGGAGGGACTCACCCTCATCGAGATGCTCATGGCCACCGCCCTCTCGGCCGTGGTCTTCATGGTGCTCTACACCATCCTGAACGCGGCCATCGATGCCTACGAAGTGGGGCAGGTCAGGTCGGCCGCCGTGCAGGGAGGTCGGGTGGCCCTGAGTCAGATGGTCAGTGAACTCCGCTATGCCCGGAGCATCTACATCGCCGGCGGCGACCAAGTGAACTTCCTCCGGCTGCGGGAGACCTCCGCCCTCGACAGTCAGATCGTGCACTATCGCTTCGATGCCGGCAGCGGCACCCTGACCCGGGAGGAGGACCTGGGGGGCGCCCTGGACATCCTGGATGACGTGACCGACCTCATCTTCACCTACCGGGACGCCCACCTGGTCTCCCTGGCCTCACCCCAGACCTCCCTCGACGAGATCCGGTTCATCGAGGTCGACCTGCGCCTGCGCAAGGGGGACTACGTGATCCCGCTGCGTAACGTCATCACACTCGAGAATCCCCTGCGGCTGCCCTGACCATGACCGACCGTCGCCTGGCATCACAGTCCGGACTCGCCCTGCTGGGCAGCCTGCTGCTGGTCTCGATGCTGGCCGTGATGAGCACGACCTTCCTGCTGGTCATGGCCGCCGACGTGCGTATCGCCCAGAGCCACTTCCGCAACACCCAGGCATCCTTCACGGCCGAGACGGCGCTCGAGGTGGCCGGCTATGCCCTGGCCCAGAATCCCAGCTTCACCAGCGGGAGCTGGTCGAGCGGCCAGGACTCCTTCAGTGTCCAGGTCGTCTCGCTCGCCGGGTATCCGGCCTACAAGAAACAGATGCGGATCACAGCCTTCAGCGGAAAGGCCAGTTACGATCTCTACGCCGATGTCCTCTCCCCCCAGCAGGACCCCCGTTCCTACTTCGCCATCGCCGCCGGGACGGTCCTGGAACTGCGCAACGGCAGCCGGGTGGAGGGAGGGGAGGGGGTCTACATGTCGG
>CAYUVJ010000540.1:0-1671 GCA_964447955.1 uncultured Gemmatimonadota bacterium | reverse complement strand
TGGACGGCCGAGCTGGCCGCCAGGATCCCGAAAGGGAGAGTACCTTGGCTGAAGAGGGTGACGAAAAGGAGGTGGGGTCCCGATTCCGGGATGATCCCTAGCAGCAAGGCAACGGCCAGTACGGTCCACAGGTTGCCCGTCACCGCCGACTCGATGTCCACCACCTGACCCAGGAGGTGGAGCGCAGCCATCACCCCGAAGGTCCAGAGAAAGATTCTGGGCACATGCCCCAGCATCACGTGGCGCCAGAGATGGTCCATCAGGAAGTGGTCGGGCACGGTGAGGGCGATGAATAGCCCGAAGAGGGTCACCACCATCAGGCTCACCCGCACCCAGTTCCAGGCGGCCGGACCTACCACCCCCGCCAGCAGGAAGGCCAGGAAGGCCAGGAGTGTCAGGGTGAGGGCCAGGCGGGCCGGGTGGACATGCCGGAGTTGGCTGAGGATCAGTCCCCTGGGGAAGCAGGTGCACGCCTCCTCCTCGTGAAGCACCATGTCGTCACAATAAGGGGGGCCGGTCTTCCCCCGCATGGCCGCATCGGTGAGGGGGCCTGCCGTCAGCCCCGCCACCAGGAGCAGCCCGGTGAGGAGCAGGTAACTACCTGGCATGAGGGCCAGCATGACGAACGACTCGTCCCCGCTGGTCACGATCATGGCGGTGACTATCGCGCCCAGGGAGAGGGTCCCGTGCAGGTAAAGAGCTACGGCTGTGAACGCCCCTAGGCACCCGGGAATGGCCCCCAGGAGGGCAGCCACCAGGTACTTCGTCCCAGGGCGGGCTTCCAGCATCTCCTTCCAGGTCCCCTGGGTCTGAACATTCACATACTCGACAGCGATCATCATGACCGCCACAAAGGCGGTGATCATGATGCTGTGGGCAAGCACCTCGAACATGTACCGGCGGTCCTCTCAGCAGACCACGAGCACCGGACTCAAAGCCCGATGAGTCAGGGCGTTGGAGACACTCCCCAGACAGACCTCATTCCGGGGCGTACGCCCGCTGCTGCCGGTCACCACCAGGTCGATGCTCTGGGTGGATGCGAACTCGATGATCTCGTGGGCGGGACTACCCAGCAGCAGTATCTCATGGAGGGTTCCTATCCCGGGTCTGTTGTTTCAAGACCCGTCCTGCCGGCTCCTCCCGAGCCTCTATTCGGATATAGTATAAGAAACAGGCGGAGAGAAAGCGATGCAGAGAATCCGATTGAATAGGTCCATTCCTGCATTCGGGTATCGGGGAGATAGTACGGGGAGTGCGGAGCATGACCGGCATCCCCCTGGCGGTGATCACCAACGGCCCTCTTCTCCACAATCCCGAGGTCTGCGAGGTCATCCTCCCGCGGTCCGAGGCACTATGCTCCGGGAGCCCCCCGTATATAGGAGGTCCCGTCATGTTCCGGTCCCTGGCGATCCAGCACATCTGGATGACCCCGACCGGCAGGACTACACCATCCTGGAAGGGGTGCGCGGGCGGGGGCACTACGTGGGGACCTACATGTGCTGGGGGGCCAACAGCCCGGGCTGGTGGGGGGAGGGGGAGATCAAGTTCTTCCTCGACGGCGACACCGACTTCCCCACCATCTGCGGCACCGGCACCGAGGACTACTTCTGCGGCTCCTACGGGTTCGAGATCCGCGGACGGGTGCGTACATGGTCTACAGCACCCCCTATA
>CAYUVJ010000539.1:0-1676 GCA_964447955.1 uncultured Gemmatimonadota bacterium | reverse complement strand
GGTCGGCTCTATCCCGGTGCGGCCGGTTTCGCGGCCGAGATAGGGCATATCGTGGTCGATCCGAACGGCCCGGCCTGCCCGTGCGGCAACGTCGGATGCCTGGAACGGTATGCCGGGGCCGCCGGGATCGTCGAGACGGCACGTCGTCTGCTGGCCGACGGGGGCATCGAGAGCCCGCTGGCCGCGCTGCCGGAGGACCGGCTGACCCCGGAGCACATCGGTGAAGCCGCGGCCGCCGGCGACGCACTCTCGCGCCAGGTGCTGGCCGAGACGGGGCGCTGGCTGGGTATCGCCTTCATCACCCTCATCAACCTCCTCGATCCCGAATGCATCGTCCTCGGCGGCGGGGTCGCCCAGGCTGGAGCCCCACTCTTCGACGCCATCCGCTCCACCCTCGAAGGCCGTACCATGTCCAGCACCGCCCGGTCGGTCCCGGTGGTCGCGGCCCGGCTGGGGACCCGGGCCGGGATGGTCGGTGCGGGGGCGCTCGCCTTATGGCCCGAACGGGGCTGATCCTGCGCCCGAGAGGAGCGACCGGGCTCGGCCTGGTGCTCCTGCTGACCCTGCTCCCTGTCCGCTGGGCGGAGGGGGAGGTGACTTCCCGACAGGATCCCCCGCCGGTCTCCGCCCGCCCCGACACCACTCTCACCCCGGCCGCCCAGGACACCCTGCAGACCCCTGGAGAAGCCGCTCCGGGGAGGCGCCGGGGCGCAGCGGCCGACAGCATGCTGGCCGACTACACCACCCTGCGGACCGATGGGGAGATCACCACGTTCCGCGGTTCGGTGGACCAGGCGGCCTGGGTAAGGGTCGGCAACATGGAGCTGACCGCGGGCATTGTTATCTACGATCACAGTACCGAACAGCTCACCGCATTGCCGCTGCCCGACACCACCGCCGAGGGACAGGCGCGTCTGCTCCACCGTCCGGTCTTCCGGCAGGGTGACCAGCAGGTGGTGGGGGACCGGATGATGTGGGACATGGTCTCCGAGAAGGGATCCGTCTGGGGTGCGGATACCGCCTTCGAGCAGGGCTTCTACCATGGAGAGCGGATCAACGCCCTGACCGGCGAGCCCGACTACCTGACCGTGCGGGACGCCAGTTTCACCACCTGCGACGCCGAGCACCCGCACTACTACTTCTCGGCCGAGCAGATGAAGATCATCCCCGAGGACAAGGTGATCGCCAAAGGGATCCGGTTCAACCTGCTGGGGATCCCCATACCGCCCCCGCTCTTCACCATCCCGATCATCGACCTCCAGGTCTTCCCGGCCCTTCCTTTCATCGTCAAGTCGATCCGTTCCGGGCGCCAGTCGGGATTGCTGATGCCCAAGTACTCGAACAACTCACTGACCGGAGTGACCTTGAATGACATCGGTTACTACTGGGCCCCCAGCGGGTACTTCGACACCCGTTTTTCGGCCGATGTGACCGAGAAGGCCGGTCTGCTCCTGCGCAACCGTACCCGCTACGCGGTGCGCTATCAGCTCCAGGGGAACATCGAGGGGATCTACAACTACGACCGGCGGACCGGCGTACGTCGCTGGGAGACCCGTTTCAGCCACTCGCACGAACTAGACCCGACCCTGAGGATCGTAGCCCAGGGCAACTTCTCGTCCACTTCCAGCTTCAACCGCCAGCTCTCCGACGACCTGCAGCGGCGGCTGGAAAGTGTC
>CAYUVJ010000538.1:0-1678 GCA_964447955.1 uncultured Gemmatimonadota bacterium | reverse complement strand
CGGTCCACGCGGGCGCCGGAGTGTCTCCGTGACCGGGACTGCTCGGGGGAGGGATGAAGGTGGAAACCAGGCCGGAACAGGACCGTATCGCCCATCTCCTGGAGCGGGCCCTGGAGCCGGAGCCGGACATCGAGTTGGTGGACTACACCGTCTCGAAGGCCCGTAGTCCGCTCCTGAGGGTCTTCCTCTACCGACCGGAGGGGATCACCGTAGAGGATTGTGCCCGGATAAACCGCCGTCTTTCCCGGGAACTGGAGGCCGACGAGTCACTGGCCGGCCGTTACGCGGTGGAGGTCTCCTCGCCCGGATTGGATCGCAAGCTCCGGACGCGACGGGACTTCGAACGGGCGATCGGGGAACGGCTGAGTATCCGGATCATGGATGAGGGTCGGGAACGCGAAGTGTCCGGTCTGCTGACCGGGGTGGAAGGGGACCACCTGCTCCTGGAGTCCTCACCCCAAGGTCGCCATGAGGGCGGCGGAGTACCTTTCCGGGTTCTGTTCGAACACATCGTACAGGGCTCGATCGAGATCGTACTGTAGCGGCGCCGACACCGCAGACGTCGGCTGGAGGATCGATGGCGGAAGACATAAACTACGAGATCATCGAGGCGCTGAGCCAGATCGCGCGGGAACGCAACCTGAAGCGCGAGATCGTGCTCGAGAGCCTTGAGATCGGGCTGCTGACCGCGGCCAAGCGGGCGCTCGGCACCCTCGACCCGGTAGACATCCATGTCGACCGGGAGACCGGCAAGATCCAGTTGGGCATCGTCAAGGAGGTCGTTCCCTCGGAGGCCGAGGTGGTCGAACCCCTGCTGCAGATCCCGCTGGAGATGGCCAAGGAGATCGACCCCGAGACCGAGATCGGCTGGCACCTCTACGTGGAGGTGCCTATCACGGCTTTCGGCCGGATGGCAATCCAATCGGCCAAACAGGTCTTACAGCAGCGTATCCGTGAGGCGGAGCGGGACAAGATCTTCGAAGAGTACCTCGACCGGGTAGGCGAGATCGTCACCGGGAGCGTCCAGCAGGTCAGCCGCGGCACCATCCTGGTCAACATCGGCCGGGTCGAGGCCATCCTGCCCTTCCGCGAGCAGATCCGCCGGGAACGGTTCCGCCAGGGTGACACCATCCGGGCCCTGGTCAAGGAAGTGTCGATGAGCGCCAAGGGTCCCTCGATCATCCTGAGCCGAGGGGACCCGGAGTTCGTGAAGCGTCTCTTCGCCATCGAAGTGCCGGAGATCTACGAGGGGATCGTGGAGATCAAACGGATCGCCCGGGCCCCCGGGGAACGATGCAAGGTGGCCGTGCGCAGTCACGACCTGCGGGTCGACGCGGTCGGGGCCTGCGTGGGGATGAAGGGTTCGCGGGTGCAGAGCATCGTCCGGGAGCTCTCCAACGAGCGGATCGACATCGTGCCGTGGAGCCCCGATGTGACCCACTTCGTAACCAAGGCCATCGGTCCGGCCAAGACCAACCGGGTCCTCATCGACGATGAGAACAAGGAACTGACCCTCATCATGCCGGAGGACCAGATCGCCCTGGCGCTGGGTCCTGGAGGGACCAACGCCCGCCTGGCCGGTGATCTGGTCGGCTATCGGGTAGACGTGGTCTCCGAGGTCGATTACGACCGGGCCGTCAAGGAGAGCAACCTGGCGGACCTGGAGAAGGCCGGGGGC
>CAYUVJ010000537.1:0-1697 GCA_964447955.1 uncultured Gemmatimonadota bacterium | reverse complement strand
CTCCCCGACACCTTGAGCACCTCGGTCTTCCTGGCGCTGTCGCGGGTGCTCGACGGGGCGGCGGCACCGCGACGAAACGTCCTCCTGCTGGCCGTCGGCTCGGGGATCACCGTGGGCGCGGCGACGTACCGCTTCGCGCCGGGGGTGGATGGGGTTCCGAGGGTCGGTGGCGGGCGGTCTTAGGTTGGGGCGGAAGGGCACTGCCCCCGCCGAGACCTCATCGACCGTCCCGGCGAATAGCAGCTCATACCGCGGACAGTAGAACAGCCATGATCCTGTTGAACCCGTGTGCCCGACGACCGGCGGGATCGGGCGGATCGGCGTGAAGATCCTGGGTAGTGCGAAGCGCATCATGCCGAAGCCGTACTCGATCGGTGAACTCGGAGCACGCAGTGCAGCGGCATCGAGCGGAAAACCGAAGCGCTTCCAGCACCTCATCATCAAGCCGGATGTGGCGGGGTCATCGAAGAGATCACCCTTCAGGAGAGCGCGCAACGATGCTGTCTGGTCGCCGCCGGTGCTGTAGATGCTTCTCAATGACACGAGGACCTGTCCGCACACCTGGGGTGATATCGCCCGCCGCAATGGGTCTTTCTATATGAGGTCCCCCACGGGGGAACCGCTCCCCTGCCAGCCCCGCTTCGTCTTCTTGGCCCCGTAGACGAGCCAGCCGAAGAGCCGAACCGCCGCCCAGTAGAGGTAACGGAGCATGAACTCCGACTACTGAAAAGTGTGACCTATGGACCTGGAGAGTCTTGTTACCTATGTCCCCGATCGTTCAGAGGAGGTTGTCGCAGAATCGTCGCCACCTGCTGAGAGACGTCCCGCCCCGTCAAGAGCACCGGACGGCGGGGAGGAGTTCAGCGGAGGAAGATCAGCACCCGCCCCACGCCCAGGGCGATGAAGTCGGAGCCGTAGTCCTCGCGGAAGAGGTCGATGGCCGGGTCACCGGAACAATGGGAGGGCCCGGCCCGGCGAATCCCCAGTTCACGGAAACGGGCCACGATCCCCTCCAGGGTCGAGCGATCGGCCCCCCCCAGGTGGAAGCCGCCGATCACCCCCATCGGGACCCCACCCGTCACCTCACCCGCCTGTTCGGCCATCCGGACCACACCCGGGTGGGCACAGCCGGTGATGACCAGCGGACCCTCGGCGGTGGCGACGATGAGCGCCTGTTCCGGGATAGGGCCGGAGACCTCACCGGTGGTGCGCACCCCCGGGACGATCTCCAACCCCGGGGTGGTGTCGACGACCTCGGTGGTCGCGGCACACTGCCGGTGCAGTTCGGCCGGGAACGAGGCAAGCAGGTAGACCTTCGGGCGCACCCCGGTCCCCAGCAGGGCCTCCAGGCCGCCGGTGTGGTCGCCGTGCGCATGGGATATCACCACGGCCTCGATACGCCGGGGGTCCTTACCGAGCAGGCGCATGTTCTCCAGCAGGATCGAGCCCTGGGTCCCGGTGTCGAGCAGGACGGTGTGGTCGCCGGTCTCGATGAGGGCGGAGAACCCCCAGTCGGTGGCGCAGCGGGCATCGAAGCCGTAGTTGTCGTACAGGATAGTGATGGTCAGCGGCGCCGGAACACCCGCCTGCCGAAACTCGCGACGCGGCAGCCGTGCGGCATGGTCGCCACAAACTACCGGCGGACCATCCGCGCCCCGGGATCGGGCCGCTGCGCCGGACCGGACGCTCACGCCTGG
>CAYUVJ010000536.1:0-1697 GCA_964447955.1 uncultured Gemmatimonadota bacterium | reverse complement strand
TCACCGGTCTCGAAGGTCAGGTGGTACTCGAACTCCTGCTCAACGACCTTTTCGGGACCCAGTCCCGGGCCGGCTGCTCCTGTGCCGGCCCCTACGGACACCGCCTGCTGGAGATCGACGAGGACCGCAGCGAGCAGTTCCGGGCATGGATCCGCAAGGGCTTCCAGGGGATAAAGCCGGGCTGGTGCCGGGTGGGACTCCATTACGCCATGGACGACCTGGAAGCCGACTACGTCATCGCGGCGGTGGCCTTCGTGGCCGAGCAGGGACATCGGTTCCTGCCCGCCTACTCGTTCGATGCCGCCACCGGGATGTGGTCGCACCGCACCCATACCGAGCGGCCGGTCCCCTTCGGGCTGGAAGCGGCCCTGAAGGCCGAGTGCATCGAGGTGACCGCGCGCCCCGCTGAGGAGCGACAGGCCCTCTATGAGGGGTATCTGCACGCCGCTGAGGAGGCGGCCGCGGCGGTGGAGGGGATCGCTGCTCCCAGGGTCCCGGTGGTTGCGAACGAGACGCCCGATTTCGGCGACCTGCGCTTCTTCGAGGTCTGAGCGGCAGCCGAGGTCCCGGGCCGGTGAAGAGGCGCTGACAGGGGAGGGTATCCGGATCAGGGGCGCCGACGGCGCCCGGCCGGTACGAGCAGAGGGAACCACCCCGACCCGGAGTCATCTCATGTCCCCGCACCTGTACCCGTCCTGGCGGCACCGGAGCCTCCCTGCCCGGAACCTCCTGTCCCTGTTCCTCCTGTCCCTCCTGGGCATCGTCCTCTCCGCCTGTTCCGGTCCGATCTACGGCCCTCCGGAAGGGACCCTCTACATCGTGGGCGGGGCGGCCAGTCTCGACAATTACCATGAGTTCATCCAGCTGGCCGGCGGGCCGGAGGCGCGGATCGTGGTGGTCCCCACGGCCGGCGGGGCCGAGACCTATGACGCCGAGCGGATCATCACCCAGTGGCGGGAACGCTACGGAGCGACCAACGTGGTCATGCTCCACACCACCGACCCGGCGGTGGCCGACACCGAGGAGTTCGTCCGCGACCTGCAGGAGGCCGACGCGGTCTTCTTCCTGGGGGGTCGTCAGTGGCATCTGGTGGACGCCTACTACGGGACCCGCACCCACCACGAGTTCCACCACCTGCTGGGGCGGGGTGGAGTGATCGGTGGCTCCTCGGCCGGAGCCTCGATCCAGGCCTCCTTCCTGGCCCGGGGGGCCGAGGAGGGGAACACCCTGATGATCGCCCCGGAGCCGGAGCACCGGGTGGGACTGGGCTTCCTGCGCAACGCCGCGGTGGACCAGCACATCGACCGGCGGGACCGCTGGGACGACCTGCGGGAGATCGTACTGGAACACCCGAGCCTCATCGGTGTCGGCATCTCGGAGGCCACCGCGGTGATCGTGCAGAAGGACCGGTTCCGGGTCTCGGGGCGGGGGCAGGTGGCCGTGCACGACTACTTCCGGCGGTTCGCCTATCCCGACACGGCCCACTACCTGGTGCTGCAGCCCGGGGAGGGCTTCGACCTGCGTACTCGTCGGTTCCTCGCGGCCGACCGATAGACCCTCACAGCACCAGGGCGTAGCCCAGCTTCATGAAGACCGTCCGGTCGGTCTGGATCAGGTCGATCCGCCCTGTGGCCCCGGCGAACTCCCCGCCCAGGTAGTTGTCCGAGTATCCCAGGAACAACACGGTCTGGGGATTG
>CAYUVJ010000535.1:0-1704 GCA_964447955.1 uncultured Gemmatimonadota bacterium | reverse complement strand
CCCGTTCCGGATGCTGACCAGCCGGCCCGAGATCCCCTGGATGACGAGGTCGAGAGCCAGGTTCCCGTAGGCCATGGGGACGATCGAGTCCAGTGCGTCGGGGTCGCCGCATCGGACCAGGTAGCCCAACCGCTGATTCACCACGTTGATCCGCTTGCCGTCGTTGAAGCGGGGGGAGCGCTCCTTGAGCTGGTCGGCCACCAGGTCCCCCACACCACCCAGCTTCTTGTGTCCGAACTGATCGGACTCCTGGCCGGCATAGACCATCTTGTCCTGCCCCTGGAAGGTGGCCCCCTCGGAGACCAGGACGACTGCGTAGTGGCTGGGGTGACGGTTACGGTCGTAGACCAGCAGTTCGGCCAGATGATCCAGGTCGAAGCGGTGTTCCGGGATGACACAGCGGTCGGCCGCACCCGCCATGGTCGGCAGCAGCGCGGTGTAGCCGGCGTATCGCCCGAAGACCTCGATGACCAGGAACCGTTCGTGTGAACCGGCGGTGGTCCGGAGCTTGTGGGTCAGCTCGATGGTCCGGGTCACACAGGTACTGAAGCCGATGCAGTAATCGGTCCCCGGAACGTCGTTGTCCATGGTCTTGGGGATGGCCACTATCTTGACTCCCTCGGTGTCGAGCCGTTGGGCGTAACTGAGGGTGTCATCCCCGCCGATCGGGATCAGGTAGTCGATGTCCAGGAAGTCCAGGTTCTTGAGGATCTGGGGGGTGATGTCGTTGATCTCGTCCTGATAGGCGTCCTGCAGATGGGGGGGCACGATCTTCTTCGGCAGGTGGCTCGGACGAGTCCGGGATGTGTGCAGGAACGTCCCCCCGGTCCGTCCGGCACGGTCGACCAGGTCCTCGGTCAGGACCTGAATGCAGTTGCTGTTGTCGGCCTCCAGGTCAGGCACGAGCTCGACCAGCCCGGCCCAGCCCCGCTTGATCCCCAGGACCTTATAGCCTTCACGGAGCGCCCGGATGGTGATGGCCCGGATGGCCGGGTTCAGACCGGGTACGTCCCCTCCCCCGGTGAGGATCCCGATAGTGCCTTTGCTCTCCGCCACGTTCCTGCTCCTTCCAGGGCCGCCGGGGCCCTTACCTCGGTCACGCCTCGAACTCACTCTTCGAGCGCGAACTCCCAGCTGCAGTACCACTCTTCAGGATGAGGATCCGGGGGACAGCCCAGACAGTGCGTCCGGATGCGCGGATCGATGGTCCGGGCGAAACCGCTGTATTCGACCAGTCCGACCGGCTTGCAGGGGAAGTCGGGCAGTCCCTTGCGCTTGCGCGCCGACTGTACCCGGCAATCGTTCATCCGGAAGACCAGCCGGCGGTCGTCCTGGGCGACGATCTCCTGCTCGTTGATGAAGGCATAGAGACGGTGCCACAGGGCTTCGGCCAGGGCCGGGATCCCGCCTCCCGGCTTCATCCCCAGACGCTTCATGATGCGCTTGGCCTCGATGACGGTGAACTGTTCCCAGGCCCGGGCATCCAGTTCCATCGCCTCTTCCAGCCCGTGCTTCTCCTCCACGGCCAGGAACCAGAGCCCGTCGTGGGCCAGCCAGTTGAGGGCAGCGTCCCGCAGGGTCGCCTCGAGCTGATCCCGGGTGTAGTCCTCGAACATCGATCGACCTCCGCCCAAGGGTCCCACGGCGGAGCGACTCCGCCGATCCAGCTATTTAATATGGTCGATGCGACGACGTATCGGAAGC
>CAYUVJ010000534.1:0-1708 GCA_964447955.1 uncultured Gemmatimonadota bacterium | reverse complement strand
AACGTGATGCGAGGTATGCGCACCCTGCTGGTCCCGGCACTGCTGGCCGTCCGGTTGGTGCGCCGAGCAGGCCGGACGGCATCGTCTGTCCAGGGTTGAGCCCCTCTGGCCCGATACCTATACTGGCCCCACACGCGATCCCTCGACAGGAGCCGTGACGTGACCACGATGCCTCAGATGCAGCGTCCCTTGAAGGTCAAGATGTTCGGCAACTCCAACGTGGCCGGGCTGGAACGGGACATCAACTCCTGGCTGCGGTCCACTTCGCCCAGTCCCCTGGTCCGGGAAGTGGAGATATCCGGCTGGGGAGGAGCCGGCGAGTACACCGTCGTCGCCCTGGTCCTCTACGAATAGGCGGGAGGCCGTCATGCGCAGTGAGCTCGAACTCCGGGCCCGCCTCGACGAGATACGGCAGAGTCTGCAGGAGACCACCCGGCGGATCGGTCAGGGTAGCCTGGCCGGACTGGACATCTCGGGGATCGCCACCCTGGTGGCCCTGGTCCGGTGCCTGGAGTGGGTGCTGGGCGAGACCGAGCAATTGCCGGTCGACACCAGTCCGCACCTGCGGCCACTGGACGAGGTCTGATCCGCCGCCACCTCTCTCCGGCCGGGCCAACTCGGACCGGATCGTACGAACCTCTCTGAGAATGCCTTTCCCAGGCTCCTGCGGGGCCTTCCCCGACGAATCACACGACATCTGTAAAAAAGGCACTTTACTCTGTTATTCGGTGTGCCCGCCGCCCATATTGCCTCCGGATACCTATCGGAGGGAGCCCACCGTGTCCGAGAGCGCCACTGCCAAAGCTCAGAAGAAGCATGTCATTGAGATCCGCGAGGATTGGTGCAAGGGCTGCAACATCTGTGTCGAGTTCTGCAAGCCGGGCGTGCTGGAGATGAAGGGCCTGGTCGCCGTCGTAGTGAATGAGGAGGCGTGCACCGGTTGCCTGCAGTGCGAACTGCTCTGCCCCGACTTCGCGATCAAAGTCACCTGAGACAAGAGCTTCCCGCGGGGTTATTCCATGACCAAGATTCCTTCATCAGCGAAGGGTCGGATACGCAAGGGCACCCGACGTTTCATGGC
Source organism: uncultured Gemmatimonadota bacterium (assembly GCA_964447955.1). Lineage (GTDB taxonomy): Bacteria > Blakebacterota > Blakebacteria > Blakebacterales > CAYUVJ01 > CAYUVJ01. The sequence goes on along the minus strand of CAYUVJ010000534.1, from coordinate 627 downwards.
CGGCAACCACGCTTGCGCGGAAGCCGCGCTGGCGGCCGGCTGCGACTTCTACGCCGGGTATCCCATCACACCGTCCAGCGAGATCGCCGAGATGATGGCCCTGGAAATGCCCAAGCGGGGTGGGATCTTCATCCAGATGGAGGATGAGATCGCCTCGATCGGTGCAGCGGTGGGCGCCTCCATCTCCGGAGCCCGGTCGATGACCGCGACCAGCGGCCCCGGATTCAGTCTCAAACAGGAGATCCTGGGATACGCTTGCATGACCGAGACCCCGGTGGTGGTGGTCAACGTGATGCGGGGGGGACCTTCCACCGGATTGCCGACTGCACCTTCCCAGGGGGACGTCATGCAGGCCCGCTGGGGGGCCCATGGGGATCATTCGGTGATCGTACTCGCGCCCTCGACCGTCGAGGAAACCTTCGACGAGACGGTCCGGGCCTTCGACCTGACCGAGCGGTTCCGGACCCCGGTGGTCATCCTGCTGGACGAGATCGTCGGCCACACCGAGGAGTCCCTCGTCATCCCCGACCAGGTGGAAGTTGGGACGCGTCCCCGCCCGGTGGCGGACCCCGACCATTTCCGCCCTTTCGAGCCGGTCGAATCCGACATCCCGCCGATGGCTCCTTA
>CAYUVJ010000533.1:0-1713 GCA_964447955.1 uncultured Gemmatimonadota bacterium | reverse complement strand
GCCGGTAGCGCCCGACGAAGCGGCACGGATCGTGACCGAGCTGGGAGAGATGATCGAGGCGACCCGCAAGGGGGTCGAGGAAGGCCAGAAGAAGGTGTCGGAGACCCCCGGCGATCAGGCCCGGGGCCGCGTACAGGAGACACCCATCCCGGCCACCAAGACGGTCGCCTACCGGGCCTCGAGGATCGTCGGTGACCTGCGCAAGACCTTCGGGCAATGGTTCAATTACTACAACGGCTACGACCCGCTCTTCTCCTGGTGGGTGGCCAAGCCCTACGAGGAGACCGCCGAGAAACTGAAGGTCTATGAGGATTATCTGCGGGAGAAGATCGTCGGCTTCAAGAAGGGAGAGGACGACCCGATCGTGGGCGACCCGATCGGCCGCGAGGCCCTGATGGTGGACCTGGCCCACGAACTGATCCCCTATACCCCCGAGCAGATGATGGTCATCGCCGAACGGGAGTTCGCCTGGTGCGAGCGGGAGATGCTGCGCGCCGCCCGTGAGATGGGTTTCGGGGAGGATTGGAAAGCCGCCCTGGAGCACGTCAAGGAGCTGCACGTGGAGCCGGGCCGGCAGCCCGACCTCATCCGCGATCAGGCGCTCGAGGCAATCGCCTTCCTGGAGGAGCGGGACCTCATCACCATCCCTGAGTTGGCCAAGGACATTTGGCGCATCGAGATGATGAGCCCGCAGCGCCAGAAGGTGAGTCCCTTCTTCCTGGGGGGTGAGGTCATCCAGGTCTCCTTCCCGACCAATACGATGACCCACGACGAGAAGATGATGAGCATGCGGGGCAACAACATCCATTTCGCCCGGGCCACCGTGCAGCACGAACTCATCCCCGGCCATCACCTTCAGGGATTCATGACCGAGCGCTACAACACGCATCGGCGCACCTTCAGTACCCCTTTCTGGACCGAGGGCTGGGCCCTCTACTGGGAGATGCACCTCTGGGACCTGGACTTCCCCCAGAGTCCGGAGAACCGGGTGGGTATGCTCTTCTGGCGGATGCACCGCTGTGCCCGGATCATCTTCTCGCTGGGTTTCCACCTGGACGAGATGACCCCGCAGGAATGCATCGACTTCCTGGTCGAACGGGTCGGGTTCGAACTCAACAACGCCACGGCCGAGGTGCGCCGCTCCTTCGAGGGGTCCTATCCCCCGCTCTACCAGGCGGCCTACATGATCGGCGGCCTGCAGTTCCGGGCCCTGCACCGGGAACTGGTGACCAGCGGGAAGATGACCGAGAGGCAATTCCACGACGCCATCCTGCAGATGAACAACATGCCGGTGGAGATGGTCCGAGCCCGGCTGACCGGTCAGGCTCCGGACCGGGACTTCCGTTCCGCCTGGCGGTTCGAGGGGGACATCTCCGTTCCCCGGAGCCGCTGATCCCCGGGAGACGGCCGGTAAGACCGGTGGGGCGCCGCCACTTGGCCCCCACCGCGGGCCGGACTACATTGGGAACCACCCACCCCGGAACCTGAGCAGGCGGGACGTCTCCATGGCCGACCTCGACCCCATCCTCAAGCCTCGTTCCATCGCCGTCATCGGCGCCTCCCGGCGATCGGACAGCATCGGCTGGCAGATCGTGGACAACCTGATCAACCACGATTTCACCGGCCCGATCTACCCGGTCAACCCCAAGGCCGCCTCCATCCACTCCATCCGGGCCTATCCTTCCATCGGAGCGGTTCCCGAGGAGGTCGACC
>CAYUVJ010000532.1:0-1714 GCA_964447955.1 uncultured Gemmatimonadota bacterium | reverse complement strand
AGGTCAGTCGCGAGGGGGAGAACCTGCTGGAGGAGGGTTTCTACGCCACGACCCTGGACGAGGAGCGCCGGGTCGAAGGGCTCTACATGGACCAGCTCGTGGAGATCGCCGATGTGACCGCCCGGGTCCACGGAGCCATGGACGAGGCGGCCGACGAAGAACGCCTGTCCGTCCGGGATGCGGAGATCGAGGCCATCGTCGAGGACGAGCGCATCCAGGATCGGCACGCCGCGGTGGACGGGCGAGGAGTACGACGCCCGCAACGGGATGATCAACCAGGTGGTCGAACTCTTCAACGGGGGCCGCTACTCGGTCTATACCTACAAGCGCTACGAGGATGTCCGCCTGGTCTTCGCCCCCGAGCTGGCCATGGGCTATTTCGGCGGCGACCCGGACAACTTCACCTACCCGCGCTACAACCTGGACATCTCGATCTTCCGGGTCTACCAGGACGACCAGCCGCTCGATTCCTCCGACTTCTTCTTCAAATGGAGCGACGGCGGACCCCGGCTCGGTGAGGCGGTCTTCGTGCTCGGCAACCCGGGCAGTACCACCCGTCTGAACACGGTGGCCCAGCTGGCCTTCACCCGGGATTACGACAACCCGGCCATCCTGACCCTCTACCGGACCCGCATGAAGGCACTCCGGACCTTCCTGGACACCTACCCCGACCTTCCCGACTGGGAGGAACAGAACAACTTCTACTTCAACATCTCCAACTCGGAGAAGGCGACCAGCGGCCAGCAGCGGGGCCTCGAGGACGCCTGGATGATGGCCCGCAAGGCCGACTGGGAGCGTTCCTTCCAGGAGGCGGTCCGCAACGACCCCCGGCTCTTCGAGCAGTACGGGGATCCCTGGAGCGAGATCGCCCGGGCCCGGGAGGCGGTCAAACCCTTCGGGACCCAGAACTACGGTCTGATCTTCGGCGGGGTCTTCTCCACCCAGCACCTGGCCAAGGCCTTCCTGCTGGAGCAGTACCGCTTCGCCCGGCAGCAGGGGATGCCGGCCGAGAGCGAACAACTGGCCGGCCTGGCCCAGCAGATCCGCCGGCCGATCACCAACCATCCCGACTACGAGCGCCTGCTGCTGGCCGCCCAGCTGGAGGGGATGGTCCAGATCCTGGGTAAGGACGACCCGGTGGTCGTCGGCCTGCTGGGGACTTGGCTGGTGGACGGCTCGCTCGCGGCCCCGGACTTCTACCTGCAGGCGGCCGAACACCGGCTCCAGGAGTCGATCCTGGGGGACGAGGCGGCCGTGGAGGCGTTGCTCGAGGGTGCTCCCGAGGCCATAAGCGACTGTACCGACCCGATGGTCAAGGCCCTGGACGGGGTAATCGTGCGGATCGGCATGATGCAGCAGACCACCGCCCGGCAGGCGGAGCTGGAGGAGGCCGCACAGTCAAGGCTGGCCCGCGCTGTGTACGACGTCTACGGGACCTCGATCCCCCCCGACGCCACCTTCACCCTGCGGATCGCCGACGGGGTGGTGGCCGGGTACCCCTACAACGGCACCCTGGCTCCGGCCTGGACGACCTACTACGGACTCTACGACCGCTGGGCGAGCAACGGGGGGAAGGACCCCTGGGCGCTGCCCGACCGCTGGCTCGACCCGCCAGAGGCCTTCGATCCGGGCACGCCGCTCAACTTCGTAGCCACCTGCGATATCATCGGCGGCAACTCCGCCGTGATCCGCAATTACGGACTGGACACCAACG
>CAYUVJ010000531.1:0-1717 GCA_964447955.1 uncultured Gemmatimonadota bacterium | reverse complement strand
CAGCCAGGGGCGGGACGGTCGGGTCGGTCCCCCTTTCGAAGCGCCGCCGGCTCTCGGTCAGCAGACCGAGCCGCCCTCCCCCGATGGCCGTCCGGACCGGGTCGAAGGTGGCGCTCTCCAGGAGCACGTCGCGGGTCTGGGGAGAGATCTCCGAGTCGGCGCCGCCCATGATGCCGGCCACCGCGAGCGCGTGCTCACCGTCGGTGATGAGCAGCAGCTCGGGGTCGAGGATCCGCAGTCCATCGTCCAGCGTGCGCAGGCTCTCCCCCCGCCGGGCCCGGCGGACCACGATCCGTCCCCCCTCGACCCGGGCCAGGTCGAAGGCGTGCAGGGGCTGGCCCAGTTCCCACATCAGGTAGTTGGTGATGTCCACGATGACGTTGATGGGCCGCAGGCCGGCCAGCCGCAACCGGGCGGCCAGCCACTGGGGCGAGGGGCCGACCGTGATCCCGCAGATCAGCCGGGCGGCGTAGCGCGGACACCCCTGGGGGTCCTCCACCTTGACCCGGATGTCCCGGTCGGCCGGAGGACCCTCCTCGGCCACCACGGTCGGATAGTCGGTGAGCGGCAGACCGAAGAGGGCCGCCGTCTCCCGAGCCAGACCGTAGACACTGAGGGCGTCCGGACGGTTGGGGGGTACGGCCAGATCGAGCACCTCGCCATCGACACCCAACCATTCGGCGAATGGGGTGCCGACCACCGCATCGGGGGAAAGCACCACGATCCCCGCGGCGTCGTCCCCGATGCCCAGCTCGGTCTCCGAGCAGATCATCCCCGCGGAGACCTGGCCCCGGATCTTGGCCTTCTTCAGTTTCAATCCGTTGGGGAGCCGGGTGCCCACGGTGGCGAACGGGACCCGCTGGCCGGCGGCCACGTTGGGCGCCCCGCAGACCACGGGCAGGGGCTCGCCCCCCAGGCTGACCCGGCAGACCGAGAGCCGGTCGGCGTCGGGATGCGGTCCGGCTTCGAGCACCTCACCGACCACCACTCCTTCGAAGGCCTCCCCTGGACGCTCGATGGCCTCGACCTCGAGTCCCCCCATGGTCAGACGGGTGGCCAGCTCCTCGGCCGTACCCTCGTAGGGGACCCAGTCGCGCAGCCAGTTCAGCGGTAGACGCATCTCAGCACTGTTCCAGGAAGCGGAGGTCGTTCTCGTAGAAGAGACGGATGTCCTCGATGCCGTGCAGCCGCATGGCGATCCGCTCGATCCCCATGCCGAAGGCGTAGCCGCCCAGCCGTTCCGGGTCGTATCCGACGAAACCGTAGAGCACCGGGTTGACCATGCCGGCTCCCAGGATCTCGATCCAGCCGGTCCCCTTGCAGATCCGGCAACCGGAGCCGCCGCAGGACATGCAGCCTATGTCGAGTTCCGCGCTCGGTTCGGTGAACGGGAAGTAGGAAGGTCGGAAGCGGGTCGGCACATCGGGACCGAAGAGCCGGTGCACGAAGGCGTCGAGCACCCCCCGCAGGTCGGTCATGCCGACCCCCTCGTCCACGTACAGTCCCTCGAGCTGGTGGAAGTCCGGACTGTGGGTGGCGTCCGGGGTGTCGGAACGGTAGACCCGACCAGGGACGATGATGCGCACCGGAGCGGGCTGGCCCTCCATGGTCCGGATCTGCACCGGACTGGTGTGGGTGCGCAGCACCAGACCGGGCGGGACGCGGGTGAAGAAGGTATCCCACATGCCCCGCGCGGGATGGTGTTCGGGGATGTTCA
>CAYUVJ010000530.1:0-1720 GCA_964447955.1 uncultured Gemmatimonadota bacterium | reverse complement strand
TGCCCGCTCCCGGGGGTCCGCAAAGCAGGAGGTTGTGCCCCCCCGCGGCGGCGATCTCGAGGGCCCGGCGGGCCGAGGGCTGTCCGGCCACGTCGCGCAGGTCCTCGACGGGGGGCCCCGCCCCGGAGGCGTCGGGGGGCGAGGCCGCCGGGAGGTCCCCGGTGCCGTTCAGGAACTCGGCCACCTCCCTCAGGTGCCGGCCGGAGCGGACCTGGAGGCCCTCCACCAGGGCGGCCTCGGGGCCGTTGGCCTCCGGCACCACGATCCCCTCCAGCCCGGCCGCCCGGCAGGCCAGGGCGATGGGGAAGACCCCGGTGACCGATCGCAGTTCGCCGTCCAGGCTGAGTTCTCCGCACAGTCCCCAGTTTGGGAACCGTCCCTGGTGGATGTGTCCGAGCGAGCCCAGGATGGCCACCGCCAGCGGCAGGTCGAGCCCGCTCCCCTCCTTGCGCCGGTCGGCCGGGGCCAGGTTGGCCACGATCTTGCGCTGGGGCAGGACGTAGCCGGCGTTGCGGACGGCCGAGGATACCCGCACCCTGCTCTCCCGCACCGCCCCCTCGGCCAGTCCGACCATGATGAAGGCGGGCAGGCCCTGGGTGATGTCCACCTCGACCCGGATGAGGTGCCCCTCGATCCCGACCGTGCCGGCGGTCAGCGTGACGGCCATCATCGGAGCACCCTCCCCGGCCCGGCCTCCGGAGGCACCCCGGCAGCGCTCCGGACGGGCACCGGCCGGGAAAGGGTCTGGTCCCGGTGCCGCGCCCCGTCTATCATCCCGGGGCCATGGACGCCCCGTTTCCGCTCCTCGCCCTCCCCGCCCTGCTGGCCCTGCTGCTGGCCCTCCCCTACGCCGGACTGCTGGTCCGCTGGGGCGACGCCCTGCGCCGGCTGGGTGCGGTCCCGGCCCCGGTGGTGGACGACGAACGGCTCCCCGCCGTGACCGTGGTGGTGGCCGCCCGGGACGAAGCCGCCGCGCTCCCCGGTCTGCTGGAGGCGCTGGGGGCCCAGGACTACCCTTCCGCGAAGCTGGAGGTGATGGTGGCCGACGACCGCTCCCGGGACACCACCCCCGAGGTGCTGGCCGGAGCCGCCGCGGAACATCCTGAACGGATCCGTCCGCTTCGCATCGACACGCTCCCGGAGGGGTGGACGGGTAAGAAATGGGCGCTGGAGCAGGCGGTCCGGGCCGCCCGGGGAGAGGTGGTGCTGGTGACCGACGCCGACTGCCGGCCGGGGCCGGGTTGGGTGCGTAGTCTCGCCGCGCGCTTCGTGGACGCGCCGGCGCTCGACCTGCTGGCCGGTCCGGTCGACTACCTGGGGGCCCAGGAGTGGGGTTGGCCCCGCCGGCTGCTGCGGACCGAGTTCCTGGCCCTCTCGCTGGCCGGGGCGGGCGCCATCGCCACCGGCGGTGTGCTGGTGGCCTCCAGTCAGAACCTGGCTTTCCGGCGGGACCTCTTCGAGCGTTTGGGGGGCTTCGCCGCCCATGCCGCCATCCCCTCCGGAGACGACGTCTTCCTGCTCTTCGCCGCGTCCGAGGCCGGGGCAGGGATCGATTATCAGCTCGACCCCGCGGGTCTGGTCCGGACCCGTCCTCCGGAGGATGCCCGGGCCTTCTGGCACCAGCGGGCCCGCTGGGCCTCCAAGGGGGTCCGCTACCCCCGCGGGCCCTTCCTGGTCTCCCTGCTGGTCTGGCTGGAGAACGCCCTGCTGCTGGCCGGCC
>CAYUVJ010000529.1:0-1728 GCA_964447955.1 uncultured Gemmatimonadota bacterium | reverse complement strand
TGGGCACGACGACCACGAAATCCACGTCGTTCCCCTGGATCTGCCAGGGAGCGGCGGGGAAGGGGACTAGGTGGTCGGTCACCACCATCACCCGGTCGGCGTAGCGGGAGTCGGCCAGGGCGAACCCCAGCCCGCCGGTGGCCGAGGGGCCCTCCAGTCCGTGCGCGTTGCCGAAGGCATCGGCGGTGGGAGCGGCGATCACGGCCAGGTCGATATGCACCTCACCGTCCTGGATGGCCTGCCAGCGCCCGCCGTGGGAGCGCAGCACGTGGGTGCCCTTCATCCGGCCGGTGGAACAGTAATCGCCCAGCGGACCGTTCAGACTCCCCTCGATGTGGTGGATAACCCCCGATTCCAGGTGACGGATGAGCGGTTCGTGGCACGGGAAGGCGGCGCTGGGGAACCAGACCAGATCGCGTAAGCCCAGCTCGGCAGCGGCCTCGAAGAGCGCGACCGCGATCCGGTCGCCGTCCCGAAGATGGTGATGGGTGCTGATGGTCATCCCGTCCTCGGGGCCGCAGGCCTCCAGGGCGGCCCGCAGGGAGGGGAGCCGCTTTTCGCCGCCGGCCGGGTAGTCGGCACAGGAGCGGATCGGCGGAGCTGCCCGGTGTCCTTCCGGTCGATGGAGCGCCACTCCCGGGTAAGGGACCTGGGAACGACCGTTTACCCGCTCGGGGACCTCTCGTCCAGCGGCGTTGGTGACCAGAGGGATGCCCGCTTCCGGCATGGTCGTCCTTTCACGGCCGACTTCGAGCCGGCCGGGTGTCCCGATGACTCCTAGACCTCGTCTCCCGCCTCGGCGGCCGAAGCGGGTCTCTCGGAATTACGCTGTTCCCGCCAGTCGGGGGCCAGCAGCCCCAGCCGCAGGGCCAGGTCGACGGTGCGCAGCGCCCGCTCGACCACCGGCTTGTCGATCATCTTACTGCCCAGGGTCACCACGCCCTCACCACGCACCCGCGCCTGCTCGAAGACGGCCACGATGGCGGTGGCCTTCTCGATCTCCCTGGGGGTGGGGGCGAAGGCCTCGTGGATGACCCGGATCTGCCGCGGGTGGATGCAGCCCTTACCCACGAAGCCCAGACCCTTGGCCTCCCGGACCGCGTCCCGCAGTCCCTCTTCGTCGGCCACGTCGCTGAAGACCGTATCGATCGGCTGAACCCCGGCCGCCCGGGCGGCGTTGACCAGGGCACTGCGGGCCCAGAGCGATTCACGCCCCTCCAGGGTGCGCTCCACGCCCAGGTCGGCGGTGTAATCCTCCAGTCCGATGGTCAGGGCGGCTACCTGAGCGCTGGCCGAGGCGATCGCATAGGCGAAGACGGCCCCCTTGCCGCTCTCGATGATGGGCATCAGTAAGGGTAGGGGTCTCTCGGAGCCCAGCACCCGGCGGCATACCCGCTCCACCTCGGTCACCTGTTCCGGGTCCTCGACCTTGGGTATGAGGACCATCTCCGGCCCCTCGGGCAGGACGGCTTCCAGGTCGCGCAGCCCCAGCGGGAGCTGGTTGATCCGGACCATGACCTCGCACTCCCCCCATTCGCCACAGCGCAGGGCGTTCCGGACCAGGATGCGCGCCTCGTCCTTGCGGGCGGGCGCCACCGAGTCCTCCAGGTCCAGGATGACCCCGTCGGGGACATGCAGCGCCGCGTTGAGCATGAACTTGGGGCTGTCACCCGGCAGGTAGAGCCGGGAACGGCGCAGACGGTCGCGGACCGGCCGGCGGGTTACCGC
>CAYUVJ010000528.1:0-1735 GCA_964447955.1 uncultured Gemmatimonadota bacterium | reverse complement strand
GGTGATGAGTTCGTCATACCAGTCATGGGCGCTGTTGCAGGGCATCACCAGCAGCTCTGCTCCGGCCTCTTCGAGCATCCGGGCGGAGGTGATGAGGGCCTTCAGGGTGGCGTCCGAACCGGTCCGTATCGATCCGGTGCGGTCGGGGACCTTGGACCGGGAGTCGATGATGACGTGCAGGTGTTCCTGGTCGCATTGGGCCGGGGTCAGGGCGGTCAGGCGCTGATAGAAGTCGGCGCTGGCCTCCGGTCCCATACCTCCGAGCACACCCACGACCTTCTCACTCACCCGGTCTACCCCCCTCCTCAGACGCCGTCGCATAGGAGCGCCGCGACGGGACGGGCTCAGCAGGTCCGTTCATCCTCAGTAGGACAGTTCCAGGCTGCGGCAGAGCCAGCGGTTCAAAGGCGCCCCGACCCGACTGAGTTCCGCGAAGCGCTCCAGGAATCCTCGCCGGACGACATCGGCCTCACTGAGCGGACTGACGGCGGTGAAGTCCTTCCACTTAAGGTCCTCGATGAGCGGGTGCTCCGGATCGAAACCCTGGGGGAAGCGCTTCAGTCGTTCTCCGGTCATCTCGAATCGGTCCTGGAAGTCTGCGCTGCGTACCGCCCTCTTCCAGCCCGAACCGTCCTCGACGATATGTTCCCGGATACGGCGGGCGGTACTGCCGTCGGGATGCCAGAGCCCGACCGCGGCGAAGACCTCGTCCGGTTCGAGATGGAGATAGAAGGAAGGAGTATGGGCGTTACGCGCGTCGATATGCCGGAACTGGATCCCCAGGTGGGTCTTGTAGGGACGCTTGTCCCGGGAGAACCGCAGGTCCCGGTGGATACGGAACATCGATCCGCCGTTAGGACGGGGATCGGCTACGAAATGGCGGCTGAGCCTTTTCAGGTGAGGGCTGAAAGCGACGATGAAACGCTGGGCCGGTTCCCGGACTACCTGTTCGTATCGCTCCCGGTTGGCCTCGAACCAGGGCTTCCGGTTGTTGACGGTGAGATCGCGCAGGAATTCGAAGAGTCCTGGCGTGAAGAACGACTGCGGCGCCATCCGCCCCCCTCAGCGACCGTGACCAGGACGATCGTCCCAGCATCATGTTCTTTCCATCTGCCGCGAAGACTAGAACATAACGCAGAACGGCGGCGCCGGGAAGGGCGCCGCCGTCCTTTTTTCACCGGGCGTGTCGGCCCGGGATGGATCGTCCGATCAGAAGATTCCCGAAGCGTAACGCGCCAGGTCGACCAGGGGCCCCCAGTAGATGACCCCGAAGGCGGCCAGCGCAGTGAAGACGCCGTAGAGAGACACCTGGGCCAGATCCACCTTGAGCGGCGCGGCGGCGACCTCGTCACGTCCCTGCCACATGGTGCTGTCGATGCGCATGTAGTACCAGAGGCTGATCACGCTGTTGACCACCCCGACCACCGCCAGCCAGTACATCTGCTGCTGGATCAGACCCATGAACAGATACCACTTGCCCACGAAGCCGATCGTGGGCGGCAACCCCGTCAGGCTGAAGAGTACCACCACCAGGCCGGCGGCCAGCACCGGGCTCCGCCAGAGCAGTCCCTTGAAGGAATCGATCCCGCAGGAGCCGCTCTCCTGTTCCACCATGTCGACGATGAGGAAGAAGGCCAGGTTGGCCAGATAGTAGGCCATCAGGTAGACCAGTACCGCCTGTATGGCCAGTCCGGTGAAGGCGGCCAGCCCCATCACGATGTAGCCGGCATGGGCG
>CAYUVJ010000527.1:0-1743 GCA_964447955.1 uncultured Gemmatimonadota bacterium | reverse complement strand
ACTTCGAAGGAGTGTTCGAACTGGCCGAGGCCCTGCGCGAGGAGGCCTGGCGTCAGCGCTGGCGGGTCGGCGGCTTCGAACCGGCGGACGAGGACCTGCAACTGTGACCGAGATCAGACCCGACCGCGTCCGGGAACTGCTCGAGCGACTCGCCGGGCGTCGGATCCTGGTCGTCGGGGACGTCATGGTGGACCGCTATCTCTGGGGCCGGGTCTCCCGGATATCACCCGAAGCCCCGGTTCCGGTGGTGGATGTGGATGAAGAAGCGCTGCGGCTGGGCGGAGCCGGCAACGTCGCAGTCAACGTGGCCGCCTTGGGGGCCGATCCCCTGCTCATCGGGCTGACCGGCGCCGGTGATGGTCCCGGTCGTGACCTGCGAGGACTGCTGGAGGCCGGGGGACTGGCCACCGACGGTCTCATCGAAGACCCCGACCGGGTCACCACCATCAAGACCCGGATCATCGCCCATCACCAGCATGTCGTGCGGGCCGATCAGGAGGGACGGACCCCGGCCGACGGGAAGGTTGCAGCCCGGCTGGTAGAAACGGTCTTGAGCCACCTGGAAGGCGCTTCCGCGATCATCCTGCAGGACTACAACAAAGGGGTGCTCTCCGGACCGGTCCTGGAAGGACTCCTCCCCCGTCTGAAGGAGTGCGGACTGCCGGTCACCGTCGACCCGAAGTTCGATCGTTTCTTCGACTATCGAGGTGTGACCGTCTTCAAGCCGAACCTCAAGGAAGCCGAAGCCGCGCTGGGTGCCCGATTGGAGGACGACGCCGCAGTGGAGGAGGCGGCTCGGAAAATCCGTCACCGGCTTCAGGTCCGTCATGTCCTCATCACTCGAGGCGAGCGCGGGATGACTCTGCTGGAGTCCGACGATTCGATCCTGCACGTCGAGACCCGGGCCCGTCATGTCTATGACGTCTCCGGCGCCGGGGATACCGTCATCGCCACTCTGACCGCCATGCTGGCCGCCGGGGCCACGATCCGGGAAGCCGCCGGACTGGCCAACCACGCTGCCGGGGTGGTGGTCGGTGAGGTCGGGGTAGTCCCCATCGACTCGACCCGACTGATCGAAGCGGTCGCCGCAGATGCGTCCTGAACACGCAGCCAAGGTGACCGACCTGGCCGGCGCGACCGCACGCAGGCAGCTCTGGTCCGATGAAGGGCACCGGGTGGTCTTCACCAACGGGGTCTTCGATCTGCTCCATCGCGGCCATGTCGAATACCTGACCGAGGCCCGTTCCCTGGGCGACCGCCTGATCGTCGGGGTCAACACCGACGCCTCCGCCCGTCGCCTGGGTAAAGGGGAGGACCGACCGATCAATCCGCTGGAAGACCGGCTGGTGGTGCTGGCCGGGCTCGAATCGGTCGATCTGCTGGTCCCCTTCGAGCCGGACACTCCTCTGGATCTGATCCGTCAACTCGTGCCGGACATCCTGGTGAAGGGGGGTGACTACACCGAGGAGACGGTGGTCGGCGCCCCGGAGGTCCGCGCGCGCGGGGGAGAGATCGTCATCGTACCCCTCCGGGCGGGTCACTCCACCACCGGACTGGTGGAGCGGATACGGTTGACCCTGTCTCGACGGTCTTCCTAGACTGGTCACTATCCAGGAGCCCCGGGGGGGCTCCGACGTGTCACTCCGGCGTGAGACTGCCCACGGCCGACCGGTCGGCCGTCCCGGAACGTATCGGAGGTGTGTGCAGTACCGTGATCCCGGATCCTCTCATCCCGTCTTCGCC
>CAYUVJ010000526.1:0-1774 GCA_964447955.1 uncultured Gemmatimonadota bacterium | reverse complement strand
TCCGTACCGGGGGCGACCTCGGTCGACATGTTGACCGACGACGGCTCCACTCCCGGCACGATGTCCAACGTCGTCCTGCGGGGGCGTGGAACTCAGATGGAAGAGGCCATCGCGCTGGACCCGACCCTGGTCTTCGTCTGGATGGGCAACAACGACGTGCTGGGGGGGGCGGTCAGCGGGATCGTCGCCGATTTCGTGACCACGGTCCCGACCGTGGTCACCGCGGCGCAGATCCAAGGGTTGCTGCAGGGACTGGCCGCCTCGACCTCGGCCAATCTGGTCATCGCCACGGTGCCCGATGTGACCATGATCCCCTACGTCACCTATCTGACCCGGGGCTATACCTCGCCGCTCACCGACGCAGCGGGAGTGCAGACCGTCTTCCCGGTCATCACCACCGGGGTGGGAGTGATCCGGCAGGCGACCGCGGACGATTTCATCCTGCTGCCGGCGGCAGTCGGCCTGGTCCTCGACGCCACGTACGGGATGCCGACCAACCCGCTGAGCGACGCCGACGTGCTGGATGAGGACGAGGTCACGGAGCTGCAGACCCGGGTACTGGCGATCAATCAGGCCATCAGCGATTGGGCGGAAGCCACCGGAGCGCTGGTCGTGGACACCTACGCCCTCCTCAACCAGTTGATGACCACTCCGGTCCGGATGGTCGAAGGGGGGACCGAGTACGACCTGAACGGTCTCTTCGTCTCCGACGGCGGGTTGGCCTTCAGTCTGGACGGGGTCCATCCCTCTACGGCCGGCTATGTGCTGACGGCCAACTACTTCATCGACCGGCTGAACGAGGAGTTCGGGGCCGACATCCCCGATATCTCCTACTCGCGGACGCTGATGCCCCGCCGGGTCGGCGGGACCGCCAAGGTTGCGCTCGACGAGATGCCCGACTTCCGGCCCGTGCGCGACCAGTTGATGGGGATGCTGAACATCCGGCGACCCGACTGAACCGGGTTTACCCGGACTGGACCGGGTCGACCGCGGGCGGCGGGACGCCGCCGGTCGGCGGGTCCAGGTAATGACAGGCGTGGGTCTTGAAGAGGACCCAGACCGCGTCCCCGGGCTTCAGGGCGAGTTCTTCGGCCGCCGATCGAGTGATCTTGGACAGGATCGGGAGCCCGCAGTCCACCTCGACCAGCATGAGTTGACCGCGCGGCACGATCGACCGGATGCGGCCAGGGAGCGTGTTGCGGGCGCTGGTCGGACCGGGATGGTTGGCCGCCAGCAGGATATCCTCGGCCCGTACCCCGAAGCGGAGACGCTCACCGGTGCGGGTCACCGCACTCGGCAGGACCACTTCGAAGTCTCCGGGGCCCTCGGCCCGGACCGTCGCTCCCGGCAGGTCGACTGCCGTGACGGTGACCTCCAGGACGTTCTCGAACCCGATGAGGTGGGCGAGCAGGGTGCGTCCCTCACCCATGGTCAGTTCACTCGGACGGGTCCGGGCGGTGACCACTCCCCCCTCGATCACCACCAGGTCGTCGCACAGCCCCAGGACGTCCTCCAATTGGTGGCTCACGAGTAGGGCGGGGACCTCGAAGCGGCTGCGGCAGCGGGCCAGGTAGTCGAGTACCCGGGTGCGGAGGGCCGGATCGAGGCCGGTCAGCGGCTCGTCGAGCAGCAGCAGGCGCGGTTCCCGCAGCAGAGCCCGGCCCAGTGCGACCCGCCGGCGTTGACCGCCGGACAGGGTAAGCGGACCGCGGTGGAGCAGATCGCCCAGGTCGAGGACCCGGACCACCTCGTCGAAGAACCCGCCCGGACCGGT
>CAYUVJ010000525.1:0-1782 GCA_964447955.1 uncultured Gemmatimonadota bacterium | reverse complement strand
ATTGCGGATGCCATTGCCGGAGGCGCGTGCCGGGAACCGGAAGTTCACCTTCCGGACACTGCCACGGGAGACGTTCCATGGGCTGCCCGGCATGCTCGCCGATGCCCTTCCGGACCGTTTCGGTAACTCGATAATCGATGCCTGGCTGGCTCGTCAGGGACGGTCAGCCGACGATTTCAGCTCGATCGAGAGACTGTGCTACGTCGGGAAACGTGCGATGGGCGCGCTCGAGTTCGAGCCGTCGATCAACCCGAAGCTGGACGACTCGACCCCGGTTGAGATCAGAGAACTCGTCGAACTGGCCAGAGAAGTCGTCGATGAACGGAATCGAGTGCATGCGAACCTGACCGAGGAACCGACCGAGGCGCTCCTGGATATCATACGAGTCGGCACCTCCGCAGGCGGTATGCGCCCGAAGGCCGTGATCGCCCTCAACGAGAACGGAGACGTCCGCTCGGGCCAGGTCGCCGCACCGGATGGGTACACCTACTGGATCTTGAAGTTCGATGGCGTCGAGGAGGATGTGCTGGGAGACCCGAAGGGGTATGGCAGGATCGAATTCGCCTACCATCTCATGGCCCGTTCAGCCGGGATCGACATGATGGAATGCAGACTCCTGGAGGAGAACGGGAGGGCTCATTTCCTGACCCTCCGATTCGACCGGACCGTCTCCGGCGAGAGGCTCCACCTTCAGTCTCTGTGTGCTCTGGAGCACTTCGATTTCAACAGCCCGGGCACGTACGCCTACGAACAGGCATTCGAGACGATCCGCAGGCTGCGACTTCCCGCGACTTCCACAATTCAACTGTTTCGTAGAATGGTATTCAATGTGGTGGCACGGAACCGGGACGACCATACCAAGAACATTGCATTCTTGATGGATCCCGATGGCGTCTGGTGTCTGGCTCCCGCCTTCGATGTGATCTACGCCCACAATCCCGCTGGACCCTGGACCCGGCGACACCAGATGACGATCAACGGAAAGACGGAGAGTCTCACACGAGAAGACCTGGTCAAAGTGGGGCGGGAAGCCAGCATCAAGACATGCCACGAAGTGGTCGATGAGGTGGTTGAATCCGTCCGGCGATGGCCGGAGTTCGCCCGGCGGGCGATGGTGCCGGAGAACAGGATCAAGGAGATCGCTCGGAACCATGTCCTGGTTTGAAGCGTACCGGGATCGACCACTGGTGCCGGGGGCGGGAGTCGAACCCGCACGCCCGTGAGGGCGGGGGATTTTAAGTCCCCGGCGTCTACCGTTCCGCCACCCCGGCACGTATGCCTGATCTTCCTGTGGGATGGGATAAGGTACACCGCCTGCCTGCCGGGCTCCAGAACGCAACCGCCTACTCCTGTCGCACCGCCGCCATGACGTCGGTGCGGGCGGCCTTGCGGGCGGGCAGCCAGCCGGAAAGGAAAGCCGTCCCGCCCATCACCGCCGCCACCACGACCAGCATCGTGAGGTCGCGGGTGCCGTCACCGAAGAGCTGGCTTCCCACCACATAGACGATGGCGAAGCCGACGAGCAGGCCGAGGAGCATCCCGAGCCCGGCCAGCCGGCCGACCTGCCCCGCGATCATCCGCACGATGTCCCGTCGGCCGGCCCCCAGTGCGATCCGGATGCCGACCTCACGGGTGCGCTGGGAGACCGAGTAGGAGATCACCCCGTAGATGCCGACCGCGGCCAGCACCAGGGCGATGATCGAGAAGACCACCAGCGCCCATGTGCCCAGGTCGATCTGCCAGTAGAGACTGTGCAGGAACTCCGGCACCGTCTGGACATCG
>CAYUVJ010000524.1:0-1783 GCA_964447955.1 uncultured Gemmatimonadota bacterium | reverse complement strand
CAAGATTCCGGCCGTCCCCTTCCACACCTGGTTGCCCGATGCCCACGTGGAGGCCCCGACCCCCATCAGCGTGATCCTGGCCGCCGTCCTGCTGAAGATGGGGGCCTACGGCCTGCTGCGGGTCAGCTTCCCCATGCTGCCGACCGGGACCATCTGGTTCGCCCCCATCCTGGCCATCATCGGGGTGATCAACATCGTCTACGGGGCGCTGGTGGCGATGGCCCAGACCGACTTCAAGAAGCTGGTGGCCTACTCCTCGATCAGCCACATGGGATTCGTGCTGCTGGGGATGGCCTCGCTGACACCGATGGGGATGAACGGGGCGATGTTCCAGATGATCAGCCACGGTGTCCTCTCGGGCGGGCTCTTCCTCATGGTGGGCGTGATCTACGATCGGGCCCACCACCGCGAGATCGCTCGATTCGGCGGTCTGGGCGTGAACATGCCGCGCTACACGGGGCTGAGCATCGTGCTCCTGATGGGTTCTCTGGGACTGCCCAGCATGTCGGGCTTCATCGGCGAAGCACTCAGCCTGCTGGGGGCCTTCACGGTCTACCGGACGCTGACCATCATCTCGATCTCGGGTCTGGTCATCACCGCGGCCTACATCCTGTGGACCCTGCAGCGGGTCTTCCTGGGTCAGTTGAAGGACGAATACAAGGGCTTCCCGGATGTCTCGACCCGGGAGATGATCACCCTGCTGCCGCTGGCGATCATCACCTTCATCCTGGGGATCTTCCCGAGCACGATCATCGACATCATGAACCGGACGCTGATCCAGATCATCCAGGCTGTCACCGGCTAAGGACACGCGCGCATGGATACGGTACAGAGCCTCGGCTTCTTCCTGCCCGAACTGATCCTCACCGGCACCCTGCTGTTGGTGATCGTCTTCGAGTTCGCCCTGAAGCGGCGAAAGGCACAGGTCGCCGCCTGGCTGACCGGGATCGGTGCGGCCATGGCGGCCCTGGCCGCTCTGGGAAACGCCGGCCAGGTCCCCACGCTGGTCTTCTACGGCACGGCGGTCGTCGACCCCTTCCTGGTCTTCTTCCGCTTCTTCTTGAGCATGGTGGCGGTGGCGGTGATCGTCTTCACCGTCCCCCACGCCCGCGATGGCGGTGCGATCGGGAAGCGGGGCGGTGAGTTCTACGCCCTGCTGCTCTCCACCCTGCTGGGCGGCTACCTGCTCGTCGGTGCGGTCAACGTGGTGATGGTCTTCATCGCCCTGGAACTGGCCAGTATCCCCTCCTACGTGATGGCCGGCTACTTCAAGGACGAGAAGAAGGGCTCCGAGGCGGCGGTCAAGTACGTCATCTACGGCGCCTTCGCCTCCGGCGCGATGCTCTACGGCTTCAGCCTGCTCTACGGGCTGACCGGTGAACTGAGTATCTACGGCATAGGCGCCGCCCTGCGGAGCATGGATGTGGGATTGGCGGCCTATGCCGCGGTCATCCTGGTCCTGGCCGGGGTGGGCTACAAGATCAGCATGGTCCCGTTCCACTTCTGGGCTCCCGATGTGTACGAAGGGGCTCCGACCCCGGCGGCCGCCTTCTTCTCGGTCGGTCCCAAGGCGGCCGGGGTGGGTCTGCTGATGCGGCTGGTCTGGGCACTGGGCGCGGGACCGCTCTCCGAGTCCACCGGTACCTGGGTCGCGGGGGGTGGACTCGACTGGTCCAGCCTGCTGGCGGCCTTCGCTGTGATCACGATGACCCTGGGCAACCTGGGCGCGCTCTGGCAGAAGGACCTCAAGCGACTGATCGCCTACTCCGGGATCGCCCATGCC
>CAYUVJ010000523.1:0-1785 GCA_964447955.1 uncultured Gemmatimonadota bacterium | reverse complement strand
TCCCCCGGAACATTACCTCGGAGACGTCGGACGTGGTGTGGGTCCAGACGTCGATGATCATGTTGTAGCGCTCGGAGTCGGTGATGATCCCGCGGTTGTACATCTTCTGGATCCGCTCCACCTCCTTGGTGGCCAGCTGGATCATCTTCTCCTTCTCGGGCGGCACCATGATGTCGTCGATACCGACCGTAGTGCCCGAACGGGTGGCATAATGGAAACCCAGGTCCTTCAGGTTGTCGAGGAACTCTACCGTTCCCCGGTTGCCCACCAGCCGGTGGACCCGACCGACCAGAGCCTCGGTCCGCTTCTTGTTCATCTCCTCGTTCACGAAGGGGATGCCCTCGGGGACGATCTCGTTGAAGATGATCCGGCCTACGGTGGTTTCGATGACCTGTCCGTCCACCCGGATCCGGACGGGTGCGTGCAGGTCGACTTTCCCGAAGTGGAGGGCCATGATGGCCTCCTCGGGGGAAGCGAAGGGCATCTTCTTGGTCTTGCCCTCCGGGTCGGCCTTGGTCAGGTAGTAGATCCCCAGGACCATGTCCTGGGTGGGGATGTCGATCGGCCGTCCGTGTGCCGGCGAGAGGATGTTATGGGTGGCCAGCATGAGCATGCGGGCCTCCAGGATCGCCTCGAAGGAGAGCGGCACGTGTACGGCCATCTGGTCGCCGTCGAAGTCGGCATTGAAGGCGGCGCAGACCAGCGGGTGGAGACGGATGGCCTTGCCCTCGACCAGGATGGGTTGGAAAGCCTGGATCCCCAGCCGGTGCAGGGTGGGCGCCCGGTTGAGCAGGACCGGGTGGTCCTTGATGATCTCCTCCAGAATGTCCCACACCTCGGGACGCTCCCGCTCGACCAATTTCTTGGCGCTCTTGATGGTCTGGACCAGCCCCCGTTCCTCCAGCTTGCGGATGATGAAGGGTTTGTAGAGCTCCAACGCCATCGTCTTGGGGATACCGCACTGGTGCATGCGCAACTCGGGACCGACCACGATGACGGAACGGCCGCTGTAATCGACCCGCTTCCCGAGCAGGTTCTGGCGGAAGCGCCCTTGCTTGCCCTTGAGCAGGTCACTCAGGGACTTCAGGGCCCGACTCCCCGACCCGCGTACGGCCCGAGAACGCCGCCCGTTGTCCAGCAGAGCGTCGACCGCCTCCTGCAGCATCCGTTTCTCGTTGCGCAGGATGACCTCGGGGGCCTTGATGTCGATCAACTTCTTCAGCCGGTTGTTCCGGTTGATGACCCGGCGGTAGAGGTCGTTGAGGTCGCTGGTGGCGAACCGGCCCCCTTCCAGGGGGACCAGGGGACGCAGGTCGGGCGGGATGACCGGGAGCACGTCCATGACCATCCAGGCCGGGTTGTTGGTCGACTGCCGGAAGGCCTCCACGATCTTCAGTCGCTTGAGCGCCTGTTTCTTGCGCTGCTGGCTGGTCTCGATCCTGGCCTGGGTCCGCAGTTCGGCGCTCAGTTCATCGATATCGATGGAATCCAGCATGGCCTTGACGGCCGGCGCCCCCATCTCGGCTACGAACTCGTGTCCCGCCTCCTTCAGCTCGGCATATTCCTCCTCCGAGAGAAGGCTCCCCCGCTCCAGTTCGGTCTTGCCGGGGTCGAGCACCAGGTAGGACTCGTAGTAGATGACCCGTTCCAGATCACGAACCGAGAGGTTGACCAGGTAGCCCATGGTGCTGGGCAGGCTCTTGAAGTACCAGATATGAGCCACGGGGACGGCCATCTCGATGTGCCCCATACGCTCCCGGCGTACCCGGGACTGGGTCACCTCAA
>CAYUVJ010000522.1:0-1793 GCA_964447955.1 uncultured Gemmatimonadota bacterium | reverse complement strand
AGTCCCGGCGCGGCCTCAGAACGCCCCTGCGCCCATCAGCCGTGCGGCCAGGAGGGCGAGAAGGGCCCCGACGGAGGAAGCGACCAGGTTCACCCCGTCGTTGGTCAACCCGGGATATCCCCGGGCCAGATCGGATCCTGCCCCCTCGCAGTGCCCGATCCGATCGGAGAGCACCCCGCAGCCGCGGCAGCGGTACTGCGCCTGCAGGGTCGCCCCCAGTAGACTGTCCCCGAACGAGGCCAGCCAGCCCGCAACGGCGGCCAACAGGACCGGCTGGAACGGACGAGCGAATCCCCCGGGAGTCATCAGCAGACCGCAGACCGCCACCAACAGGGCCCCGACCGCCCCTCCAAGGCTGCCGGGGAGCGACACCCCGCCCGAGGTCCCTGGGGGTACCGGCCGTCCGGTCGTGATCAGACGGGGCCGGACCCCCGAGGCGGTCCCGACCTCGGTCGCCCAGGTGTCGGCTGCGGCAGCGGCCAGAGCACCGAGGAAGGCCGGCCAGGCCAGTCCGATGGGGAAACCCAGGACCCAGGCGATGAAGACCGCCAGGGCCGGACCGCCGTTGGCGGCCACCTGACCCAGGTCGCGCCGGGCCCCTTTGGCGGCCAGTCGGAGCGGATCGGGCCGCGCCGCCTCCCGCCATCGGCTGAGCAGGCTGGCGGGCAGGAAGAAGGCCAGCAGCGGCAGGACCCAGGGCCAGCCCCCCCCACCCAGGGTCCAGGTGGCCAACAGGAAGGCACCGAGGGCGCCGTCGATGGTGAGCAGCCGCCAGCGGACCGTGGCCACCGCCACCGCCGCAGCGGCGGCCTCGGCCGCCAGCAGCGCCGCCGGCTGGCCGTACCAGTCGCCCAGGATAAGGACCAGGGTGAAGGCCACGGCCAGCGGCAGGGTCACGTTGTCCAGCCCCCGGTCGACCAGGGTCTCGGCGGCCATCGCGACCGGCGCACAGGCCAGTCCGACCAGCAGGGCCCGGCCTACCGAACCCAGTCCGAAGGCCTCCCAACCCATCGTGACGGCCAGTCCGGTCACCAGGAAGACGGCCACCGCCCCGCTCAGACTCTTGCCGTCGAGCCGTCCCGGCAGCATGCCGGGGCGCACCAGCCCCTCACCGGTCAGCATGCCGGCCGGGTCGGCGAAGGCGAGCACGAGCAGGGGGAGACTGACCAGGACGGGATGCTCCCAGGCCACCAGGAAGAGCAGGGCCGCGGTGACGGCGAACCAGACCGTCCCCAGCGAGCCCGGACGGGCGGCGTGGAGGGCGGGGAGCAGTCCCCGGCGTACCGTCGGGAAGAGCAGGACGGCGGCGAGGGCGGCGATAGTGAAGGGGGCCCAACGGGTCTGGAAGAGCCAGGGGGCCAGGGCGGCCACCGACCCGCTGGTGATGTGGACCGACATCCGGGTCAGTCGGGCGGGCACCCCCAGGAACCGGCGCGCTCCCTCGGCGGCACCCACCAGGCCGGCGACGGCGAGGGCGCAGAGGAGCGCGGTGACGGTGTCGTTCATGGAGCCCCCGGCCGCTGGACGTGATGGGTCTCCCACGGTTTATTGTGCCCCGTCCCCGCTGTCAACCGCCCGGGAGGCCTGATGAACATCGACCCGAACAACCTGCCCGACGACCCGCTGCCGCGTCTGCGCGAACTGATGCGCCTTCTGCGCGGCCCTGCCGGTTGCCCCTGGGACCGCCAGCAGGACCACCGCTCCCTGCGTCCCCATCTGCTGGAGGAGACCTGGGAGGTCCTGGCCGTGCTGGACGGGATCCCGGAGCCGGACGACGAACGCCTGTGCGACGA
>CAYUVJ010000521.1:0-1795 GCA_964447955.1 uncultured Gemmatimonadota bacterium | reverse complement strand
CGACGGCTAGGCGTCATCGCCCCCGCTCCGGAAGGGGACGAGCGGCCACGGGCGGGAGCGGCGGCCGGTCGGGACACGCCCGGCGTCGGGAGAGGAGCGCAGAGATGGACCGCGACAAGATCATCGCCGGTGTCCGCCTGATCCTGGAGGGGGTGGGGGAGGACCCGGAGCGGGAGGGGCTGGTCCACACTCCGGAGCGGATCGCCGACTCCTATGCCGAACTCTTCGCCGGTCTGGGACAACCCCTGGAGGAAGATCTCCGCCTCTACCACGTCGAGAACAACGATGAGATGATCATCGTCAAGGACATCCCCTTCTTCTCGATGTGCGAGCACCACCTGCTCCCCTTCTTCGGGCACGCCCACTTCGCCTATATCCCCGACGGCAACCGCATCACCGGGTTCTCCAGCCTGGTCCGAGTGCTGGAGACCGCGGCCCGCCGGCCCCAGCTGCAGGAACGGCTGACCACCCAGGTCTGCGACACCCTCAAGAACGTGCTGGAACCACTGGGAGTGATGGTGCTCATCGAGGCCGAACACCTCTGCATGACCATGCGGGGCGTGCATAAGCCCGGCACCCGCACCGTCACCAGCGCCATGCGGGGCTACCTGCGCAAGGAGGCCCCCCGCCTGGAGGCCCTCCACCTCATCCAGCGCGGCCGTTGACGTCGCTGGCCCGGCTGCTCTGGCCCTCCTCGCCCGCCGAGGCGGCCGCGGAACTGGCCCGGGTCGGCGCCTCGGAACCCTGGCCCGGACCGGCCGGACCGGCTCCCCGCACCGGACGCCCCCGACGCGGGGATGCGGGTCCGGTGGCCCTGAAGGTGCCTCCCGGATTGCCGGCCGGGGTGACCGAACGCTTCACCTTTTCCCCCTGCCGGCTCCTCGGCACGGCGAAACGCGGCTGGATCCTCTGCGGTCCCCTGGACACGATCCACGACCGGCTCGCGGAGACCGTCGCCGCCGGTACACCCGAAGGATCCGACGATCCCGTCGTCGCCGCCCTGAGCGCCCTGCGGTTCGGGGCCGGCCTGGAGGTACCGCCGGTCTGGGATATGGTCGGCCACCGCCTCGATCTGTCCGGACGGACCCTGCTGATGGCGGTCGTCAACGTCACTCCAGACAGCTTCTACGCCGGCAGCCGCCAGCGCGGCACCGAGATGCTGGAGCACACCCTGGAGCGGGCGGTGGAGGAGGGGGCCGACCTGATCGACGTCGGCGGTGAGTCGACCCGGCCCGGGGCCGAGCCCCTGCCGGTGGCCGCCGAACTCGACCGGGTCCTGCCGGCGGTGGAGCGGGCGATCGGCACCGGTCTGCCCGTCTCGATCGACACCCGCCGGGAGGAGGTCGCCCGGGCCGCTCTGGCGGCCGGGGCGAGCGTGGTCAACGACGTCTCGGCGGGGAGCGACGAACCGGATCTGCTGACCGCCGCGGCCGCGGCCGGGGCCGGACTGGTGCTCATGCACCGGCGGGGGGCCTCGGCCGTCATGCAGGAAGACCCCCGTTACGACGACCTGATGGGGGAGGTCACCGACTTCCTGGCCGAACGGGCCCGGGCGGCCCGGGCGGCCGGGGTGGCCCCCGGGCGGATCGCGGTCGATCCCGGTCTCGGATTCGGCAAGCGGCGCCGGCACAACTTCGAGCTCTACCGGCGCATGGCGGAACTGCACAGTCTCGGCTATCCTCTGCTGGCGGGGCCATCCCGCAAGCGGCACACCTCGGGTCCGGACGACCGGCCGGCCGAGGAGCGGCTGATGGGGACCGCGGCGGCCTGCGCCCTGCTGGCCTGGCAGGGGGTC
>CAYUVJ010000520.1:0-1800 GCA_964447955.1 uncultured Gemmatimonadota bacterium | reverse complement strand
GGAAGGTCGTGACCTACGCGGTGCTGGTGGCGGGGGGGCTGACCATGCTGCTCCCCTTCCTCTGGATGGTCTCGACCAGTCTGATGGACGAGTTCGAGGTCTTCAGCTGGCCCCCCCGCCTGCTGCCCGAGGTCGTCCACTGGAGCAACTACCCGCAGGCGCTCTCCGCCCTCCCCTTCGGCCGCTTCTTCCTCAACAGCGCCATCATGTCGCTGTTCATCGTCTCGGGGCAGCTGCTGATCTGCTCGCTGGCCGGTTATGCCTTCGCCCGGCTGCGTTTCCCCGGACGCGACCGGCTTTTCCTGGTCTTCCTGGCCCACCTGATGGTGCCGGTGATCGTGCTGCTCATCCCGCGCTTCCTGATGGTGAGCCTGGCCGGAGGGGTGGATACCTACTGGGGGCTGATCGTACCCGAGCTGGTGAGCGTCTACGGCATCTTCCTGATGCGGCAGTTCTTCCTGACCCTGCCCGGGGACCTCGAGGACGCCGCCCGCATCGACGGGGCCGGCGAGCTGGGGATCTGGTGGCGGATCATCCTGCCGCTCTCCCGGCCCGCCCTGGCCACCCTGGGGGTCTTCGCCTTCGTCTCGACCTGGCAGTCGTTCCTGTGGCCGCTCATCGTCACCCGGAGCATGGCCATGCGTCCGGTCGAGGTGGGGATCGCCTCGTTCCACGGCGCCTTCGAGTCGAACTGGCCCTTCCAGATGGCGGCCGCGGTCACCGCGGTGCTGCCGCTCATCCTGGTCTTCTTCTTCACCCAGCGCTACTTCACCCGCGGCATCGCCCTGACCGGGATGAAAGGCTAGTGTCCTGTCACGCGGCAAGCGTCCGCACCGAGAGTGGCGGTGCGGACGGCCGGCAAGGCGCGGCGACGACGGAATAGCCGTGTGCTATTCCGAGGAGGTGGAACACAGCCGGCCGGAATGCAGCGTCGCTCGAATGCGACGGTTTTCGCGTGACAGGACACTAAGCCTCTTCCGGCTCCGAGACCGGCACCGGATCGGCGCCGTTGAGGACCAGGAGGTGCTTCACCGAGGCGCTCGCCTCCAGATTGGCGGAGACCGAACAGTAGCGATCCCGGCTCAGCAGGCAGGCACGGTCGACCTTAGCGGGGTCGAGATCGGTCCCGTCCACGTGGTAGGTGACCGTGAACGAGGTGTAGCGCTTGGGGTGTTCCGGGGCCTGCTCGAAGGAGACCTCGACCTCGAAGCGGGTCACTACCTGATGCATCTTCTGCAGGATGCTGATCACGTCCATCCCGGTGCAGCCCGCCAGGGCGATGGTGATCAGTTCGGCCGGGACCGGAGCGCTCCCGGTCCCGCCGGCTTCCGTGTTCCCGCTGTCGAGCAGCAGGCCGTGACCCGAGGGGGTGCGGGCGGCGAAGCGCAGTCCGTCGACCCAGGTGGCGCGGGCGGTCGTGCTCATCGAGGTTCCTCCATGCAGACAAGGAATGGTTGCTGTCGTTCCAAAGTATGACGTCCGGGTCGGCTCCGCCAATCCGACCGGGCGAAGGGGGTCGCCTTGACAGTCCCGCCGGGGCATACGAACATGCCGCTTACCCCCGTCGTTTCCAGGACGGGACAGGCGTGCTCCGGGACGCGGGGGGGACCCTGCCCTCGAGGTGATCTTGCCGCTGCGAAGTCTGTTGCCGGCGGTCCTCGCCATCCTCTTCCTGCTGCTCCCGGCCCGGTCGGGAAGCGCTGTCGCCGACCTGCATCCGACCCCTGATATCCTGAAGAAGGTCACGGTTGCCTTCCCCGAGACGGTCGCTCCCCTCTATCGGAACATCATCGCGGCCGG
>CAYUVJ010000519.1:0-1802 GCA_964447955.1 uncultured Gemmatimonadota bacterium | reverse complement strand
CTCACCGCGATCCAAGGATACACGGATATACTGCTGCTGAACTGCGGGGATGATACCCGCACCGCGCATCATCTCCAAGAGATCCAGAAGGCGGCCCAGCGGGCGGGCACACTCACCCGCCAGCTCCTCACCTTCAGCCGTCGGGAAGTCGTTCAACCGCAGGTGATCGCCATCAACACGATCATCAAGCACTTCGAAGGCATGCTGCAGCGGGTCATCGGGGAAGACATCGAACTGCAGACCCGACTCGGAGAGCACCTGCCCAGCATCTTGATGGACCCCGGCCACTTGGAACAGGTGATCATGAACCTGGTGGTCAACGCCCGGGATGCCATGCCGCTGGGCGGCCGGATCACGGTCGAGACCAACATGATCGACATCGATGAGGAGATCGCCCGGTCCCGCCCGAAGCTGCGTATCGGCACCTATGTCCAGCTGGTCGTGAGCGACACGGGGAGCGGGATGGACTCCGGGACCATCGCGCATCTCTTCGAACCCTTTTTCACGACCAAGAAGGAAGGGACCGGCCTGGGCCTGGCTACCGTCTACGGCATCGTCCAACAGGTGGAAGGAGATATCCGCGTCTACAGCCACCAGGGACAGGGGAGCACCTTCAAGGTCTGGATCCCCCCTTGTGATGCGACAAGCGAAACCGATAGAGAGGTCGAGAGCGCACCGGTCCCGCGGGGGGACGAGACCGTGCTGGTCGTTGAGGATGAGAAGACGGTCCGCGACCTGCTGGTGCGTACGCTCGAGCTGCAGGGTTACGAGGTACTGCCGGCCGAGAGCGGACAGGGAGCGCTCGAGATACTCGCCGAACACGGCGCCCGGATCCGGCTGCTGCTTACCGACGTGATCATGCCCAACATGAGCGGACGGGAACTGGCCGATCAGGCGGCGCGCCTCCACCCGGCGCTCAAGGTCCTTTACATGTCGGGCTACACGGACGGTGCCATCGAACAGCACGGGGTCCTGGCGCCGGGAGTCTCCTTCCTGCATAAACCCTTCACCCTGGTTGGTCTGGCCCAGAAGGTGCGCGAGACTCTGGACGGCTGAGCCGCCCCATCCCCCTCCTGTATCTGCCCGGCCGCCCGAACGGCGGATCGCGGTTGCGGTCGGACGGTCTGTCCCCTTCACTGGAACCCCATGGCGAAGAGAGAGCGTGACGAAAGCCTCGAGCTGGAGATCGAACGGCTCGATACCGAAGCCCGGGGAGTGGGGCGCAGTCCCGAGGGACGGGTGGTGTTCGTCCCCGACGCCCTCCCCGGACAGCGGGTGCGGGTCCGGCTGGGCAAACGCAAGAAGTCGTGGGCCGAGGCCCGTCTGCTCGAGGTCCTGCGCCCGGGCACCGACCAGGTCGAGCCCCGCTGCGTCCACTTCGGAACCTGCGGCGGCTGCCGGCTCCAGCACCTCGACTATCCCGCCCAGCTGGCCGCCAAGACCGCCCAGGTGCGGGACGCCTTGGTCCGGCTGGGCCACTTCCCCGACCCGCCGGTGGAGCCCTGCGAGCCCAGCCCCGATGTGTACGGCTACCGCAACAAGATGGAGTACTCCTTCAGCGACCGCCGCTGGCTGGAGCGGGAGGAGATGGAGGCCCGCTGGAAGCGCGAGGCGAAGACCCTCCGCAGGGCGGCCCGGGCGGAGGCCGGCGGGAAGGGCCCGGCGGTGGCACCGCCGAAGGGCTCCGCGCGCAGGGACGGCCGGACCAACCGCGACCGTGACTTCGCCCTCGGCCTGCACCCGCGGGCACGCTGGGACCGGGTCATCCAGCTGGAGGAATGCCACCTGCCGGGGGCGCGCTC
>CAYUVJ010000518.1:0-1807 GCA_964447955.1 uncultured Gemmatimonadota bacterium | reverse complement strand
CTCGGCCCGGCGGACGGTCTCGGTATCGACCTCCCCCTCTCTGAGCAGGGGGTCGAGGTCGAGCAACCGGACCACCGCTCCGGGCAGTGCCTCCTCCCGGTACGGTTCGAGGGACTCGTACGGGTCCCCCGGCAGGAAGCCGGTGAAGAGGTCGTTGGCCAATCCCACCAGGGCCGGACGGCTCCGGAAACTGGTCCGGAGACGGACCGCCTCCCCCCACTGCAGCAGCCGGCTCCGGACCGTCCGGAAGACCTCGAGGTCGGCCCGCCGGAAACGGTAGATGCTCTGATGGACGTCACCCACCAGGAAGAGCCGCCCCGGGCCGGGGACCGTTTCCCGCGCCGAGCGGGCGAAGCTCTCCTCCTCCTCGGCCAGGCGCAGGATGATCTCCGCCTGGAGGGGGTCGGTGTCCTGGAACTCATCCACCAGCAGGTGGGTGAACTGCTTACGCAGTCCGCGGGTCACCCCCGGTTCCCCTTCCAGCAGGTCCCGGGTGACGGTGAGCAGGTCGTCGAAGTCGAGGGCCCCCATCCGGGCCTTGCGTTCCCGGTAGACCGCGGCGATCCTCCGGGCCCAGGCCACCCCCCAGGCCAGGGCGGTCTCCTGCCGTGCCGCCGCGACCGCATGCTGCCGTCCCTTCAGATCCTTCCAGGCCTCCTTGAGCCGGGTGAGGACCTCTTCCCGGCCTGACCAGTTCCCTTTGTTCCCGGCCCGGGCATCGATCTTGATGGCGGCCAGGAGGTCGGCGGCGGCGATGGGGTCGCGCAGCCGATCCTCGAGGCCGGTGAGGGCGGCCGCGACCTCCACTGCCCGGCCGACCAGACGGTCCCGGGGCGGGATCCCGTCGGCGGCTTCCAGCGTCCTCTCCGCCAGTTCCCGCAGGTCGGCGAGCACGGCCCCGGGCTCCTCCGCTGCCGGGATCTCGACCCGGGTCTCCAGTTCGGGGTAGCGGAGCACTCCCCGGACCAGCCCGGGGAATCCGGCCGGGTCGAGCCCGGTCAGCAGAGCCTCTTCCAGCCCTTCCGCTTCTTCTCCGTAGAGTCCCTCCAGGGCCTGGGCGGTAACCTCCTCGAGCAGCAGCCGGGCCTCCAGGGCATCCAGGACCCGGAAGCCGGGGGAGATGCCGGCCTCCACCGGCCGGGTGGCCAGGATCGAGCGGCAGAACCCGTGGATGGTGGTGAGCTGGGCCAGCTCCAGGCCGGCCAGGGCCTGGTCCCGGCGGGCCGCCACCTCCGGATCGGGTGGGTCGGGAGGCCGGGCCAGCTCCTGCCGGACCCGCTCCCTCAGTTCGGAGGCGGCCTTCTCGGTGAAGGTGATCGCGACCACCTCGTCGAGGGGCACCCCCCGGTCCACCAGGGCCAGCACCCGGTCCACCAGCACCCGGGTCTTGCCGGAGCCGGCCCCGGCCCCGACCGCGAAGCCGGTCTCCAGTTCGGTCACCAGCCGGGTCCGTTCCCGGTGGTCGGGAGGAAGACGCCGGACGGCGCTCACGGGGCGTCCTCCCGTTCGACGGCCCGCACCCGGTTCAGGGGATGGAGCCGGTCATCGGTGAGGTGCCGGCGGGACTCCTCGATCGGCCAGCCGCGACAGATGATAGGGGCCGGGCAGTCACGGCAGAGTCCACCCGACCGCGAGTCGGTGTGCCGGTCGTGGGGGAGTCGGGTGAAAACCCCGCGTTCGACGCTCTCCAGCAGGCCGGCCACGACCGCGACGAGCTCCGGTCCGGTCTGCTCGAGCTGTTCGGCGGTCAGGGCCAGGGCCCGAGGGACGCCACCGGGCGGGAGATGAAGCAGCAGACCGCCGGCCC
>CAYUVJ010000517.1:0-1823 GCA_964447955.1 uncultured Gemmatimonadota bacterium | reverse complement strand
CCGGCCACGAAGGCCGTGAACTGTGTATTCCTAAAGAGGGAGAAGACGGAGTCCAGGCCGAGGGCGGAGTAGCGGTCTGGGAGTACCCCGCCGCTCAATCCCGGCCAGCCACCGGAACCGAATTCCGAACCGGCCAGCATCAGCCCGACCCGGCTGCGCCCGAGCACGTCACGGCTGATCCGGAACACCCCGTGGCTCGCCTGGGGGAGCCGATAGGTCCCGCTCTCCTCCGGTGGCCGTGAATCGATGAATGAATACCCCATGTCGTAATCGGTCATGGCGGTGCGGACCGTCAGCGCTCCCACTGACCAGGGGCCGTTCTTACCGGTCAGCCGGAGGCCCCCCGCGATGGGCACCTCGAAGTTGTCCCCGTTCGGCGCCGTGGCCAGCCCGATCCGGCGGGAGTAGAAGAGCTGGAAGGGAGGTGGAGCGTTGTACTCCCCCAACCCGAAGGTGAAGAGATCGTGGTTCTCGATGAAGAACTCCCGCTTCTCCGGATAGAAGAGGGGAAAGCGGTCGATCTGGATCTGCTCCTGGTCCGCCTCGACCTGGGCGAAATCGGTATTGAGGGTCGCATCGAGCGAGAACCCGGAGCCGAGAGCGAGCCGGGCATCCAGCCCGGTCTCGACTTCTCCCTTCCAGGTCCAGTCCCCAAGAAACCCGCCGGTGCTGACCTGCCGGGTCAATCCGAACGGCTTGAGCTCCAACCGGCTCCCCGGTCGGATCCCCTCCAGACCCGTCAGGGTCCCGGCATAGGCCAACCGGTACTTCCCCTCCGCCTCGGCGCTTCCTAATCCGCGCTCCAGCGGCGCCCAGTAGGTGTACTCGTTGCGGCGGCGCAGGACCCGCTCGACGTTGAATCCCCACACCTGTTCTTCCACCGACCGGAAACGGAGGGTGCTGAAGGGGATGGCCACTTCGGCCGTCCACCCCCCCGGCCCGATCCGGGTCGCCACATACCACACCCCGTCCCAGGCGGGGTTGAGGTTCGCCCCCTCTTCCCGGACCTGGGCGTCCCGCTGGGCGCCGGCCGACGTGAAGGCGAAGGAATAGGCCGACCTCCGGTCGCCGAAGGTGTCGAGGATGATCTCGACCCGGTCGTCCCCGGCCAGGTCACCGTCCCAGCGCAGCTGCTTGGGGCGGAGTTCGTCGGCGCGAGCGTCCTGACAGCGGAAAGCGAAGTAAAGCGTGGTCGCCGTATAGATGATGCGCACCTCGGTGGGCTCACTGGCCGGCACGCCCACCTCCGGTTCGGTCTGGGTGAACCCCCCCAGCGGCGGGGCCTGTTGCCAGATCGCCTCGTCGAGCCGGCCGTCCAGCACCGGAGGGGTATCCACCCGTACTGCCCGGGCCACGAGTCCGGCGTCGGCGGGAAGGGACTGGGCCACGGCGGGGGCAGGACCGGTCAGTGGAGTACCTAGGAGGAGGAGGAAGAAGAGGTTGCGGGAGAAGCGAGCGCTGGGGCGGGTATCGAGCAGACACGGACGTGGGGTGCGGGATCGGCGCGGACGGACGGCCGGGCTCACCACCGGATGACGATCCCGGCGGCCACCCCGTCGGGAGTGCTCGACCACCAGGGGGCGATGGCGGGAACGGAGGGTGTCTCCAGCGGGACGGTCTCCGGCCCCGCTCCGCTGCGGGCGGTGATCAGGGCGGCCACCGCGCCGGTCAACCGGACCGCCACGATGCTCCCCACCGCGACCCGGGACAGGTTCTTGGCCAGCCGGGCCAGTCGCCGCAGGTCGCGGTAGCGCCCCCAGGCCGATTCGGACTCCCACCGCCATTCGTAACCGACTCCTTCCGGGTAGGCCCATGCCGGGTCG
>CAYUVJ010000516.1:0-1842 GCA_964447955.1 uncultured Gemmatimonadota bacterium | reverse complement strand
GGCCCTTCTCCCACCGGCCATGGCTGCCCGGGCTGAAGAAGTCGGTGTGGCCAAGACCCGGATGAGATTCGGACCCAAGTTCGCACTGGCCGTCCTGGCCGGGGCCTTCATTGCCCTGGGAGCGGTCTTCGCCACGGTGGTCTCGACCGGGGCCTCGCCGGCTCTGCCCTACGGGATCATCAAGCTGCTGGCCGGGCTTGCCTTCTGTCTCGGACTCGTCCTGGTGGTGGTCGGTGGGGCCGAACTCTTCACCGGTAACAACCTGAAGATCATGGCCTGGGCGAGCGGCAAGGTGAGCTCCGGGCAGCTGCTCCGTAACTGGACCATCGTCTATGTGGGCAATTTCGTGGGCGCTGTGCTGACCGCGGGAATGGTCTTTCTGAGTGGTCAGTACCTCGGCGCCGGGGGGGCGCTGGGGCTCAACGCCTTGCAGATCGCAGCGGCCAAGACGGGCCTGGGCTTCCTGCCGGCCTTGATACTCGGCATATTCTGCAACGCCCTGGTCTGCCTGGCGGTCTGGATGTGCATGGGTGCCCGGACGACCGCGGACAAGATCCTGGCCATCCTCTTCCCCATCACCGCCTTCGTTGCGGCGGGGTTCGAACACTGCGTGGCCAACATGTACTTCATCCCGATCGGTCTCTTCATCAAGAGCGGGGCAGTCCCGGCCTTCTGGGGTGGACTGGGTCTTTCTGCGGCGGACTTCTCCGGACTGACCTGGGGGGCATTCCTGGTCCGGAACCTGCTGCCGGTCACCATCGGCAACATGATCGGTGGGGTGGTCATGGTGGGATTGATGTACTGGTTCATCTACCTCCACCCGCTGCACCGTTCGCAGGCGACGCAGAGCGCCGTCTGAGATATCAGATCGGAGCGGCGATGTGTCAGGGTGTCCTTTATCTTGTCGACCAGCCGTCCGCCAGGTAAGCAACCAGGATGACAGACCAGAGGGGCGGTCGGACAGGCACTCCTCATCCGAGAGGACACGGTCCCGCTCCCCGCGACCGTGTCGTGACGAAAGCAAGGGAGCTACCCATGGTCGGAATCGTCGGGTACGGATCCTACGTGCCCGTCTACCGCATAACGGTGGACGAGATCGCACGCCAGTGGGGGAAGGACCCGGAATCGGTCAAGAACGGACTCCTCGTCTATGAGAAGACCGTCCCCGGTCAGGACGAGGACACCATCACCATCTCCGTCCAGGCGGCCAAGTACGCCCTGATGCGGGCCCGGATCGAGCCGGAACGCATCGGCGCTGTCTACATCGGTTCCGAATCCCACCCCTACGCCGTCAAACCCAGCGGGACGGTGCTCATCGATGCTCTGGGCATCGGACCAGAGGTCCACGTGGCGGACTACGAGTTCGCCTGCAAGGCGGGTACCGAAGCGATGTACGTGGCCTTCAGCCACGTGAAGTCCGGTGAGATGGACTACGCCCTGGGTATTGGCGCCGACACTTCACAGGGGGCTCCGGGCGACGCTTTGGAGTTCACCGCCTCGGCCGGAGGTTCGGCTTTCATCATGGGGCGGGAGAAGGTAGTCGCCGAGATCCTGCATACCTATTCCTACACCTCGGACACGGCCGACTTCTGGCGCCGTGAGGGGCGTGAGTACCCGATGCACGGCGGCCGTTTCACCGGCGAACCCGCCTACTTCCGGCACGTGCTGAGCGCCAGCCGAGGGATGCTGGAGAAGGCGGGGATGGCGCCGCAGGATTTCGCCTACGCCGTCTTCCACCAGCCGAACGGGAAGTTCCCCCTTCGGGCCGGTAAGATGCTCGGCTTCACGGAGGAGCAGATCAAGCCGGGTTGGATCACCCCCTGGATCGGTAATACCTATTCC
>CAYUVJ010000515.1:0-1852 GCA_964447955.1 uncultured Gemmatimonadota bacterium | reverse complement strand
CGGGTGGTCGAGCTGCTGCGTGAGCATCTGAGTGGTGAGCTTACCGGACTGATCGCCGAAGGGATGGGCGGTCGGGCGATACTCGACGGTTGGTATGCTTCGGTCGTCCTCGACCTGCCGGTCCTCGACCTGCCGGCCGACGGCCGCGGACATCCCCTCCCCCTCCAGGGTACTCTCGGACTGACCGGTGACCCCACCTACATATCCTGGCAGGCCTGTGCCGGAGGGGACCCGGACCGCGGGGAGTACCTGGAGATGTACGTCTCGGGTTCGCTGATCGCGGCGGACAAGCTGGCCTGCAGGGCTGCGGCCCAGGCTGGCGGGACGGTCTTCGTCGCCCGGAACCCGGTACGGCTGGAGATTGCCCTGAGCGGGGGGGTCGTGGGCGGCATCCATCAGGCCCAGGGACTCGGGCGGGACTATCGCCAGCAGCTCGGGGCCGGTATCCCCGAGGCCACCGCCTGGCTGGCCGACCGTATGCAGGGCAACCTGCACGGTGAGTTCGTCGTACACAGCCAGCGTACGAACTATATTTCGGGTCTGGACCTGACCGTGGTCGAAGCCCCTCCCTATCGGCTGCTGGCAGCCGGCACGGTACTGACCGTGGAACGGGAGGGGCAACTCCTCACGCGCTTCCCCGACCTGGTGATCCTGCTGGATGTGCTGAACGGGATGCCCCTGACGGTGTCGGAACTCACCGAGGGGAGGACGGCGCTGCTGATCACCATCCCCGCTGACTTGTTACGAATGGGGGCGGGCAGTCGCGACCCGCAGTTGCTCGTCACCCTGGAGGAACTCACCGGACGCCGGATGACGATCTGATCGTCCTGAGTCAGAGATCCGCACCGGTCACGGTTCGATATAGTCGTCCACCCAGATGCGCGGGTCCTCGATCCCGATGAGAGAGCGCATCGCCTCGAGCGCCACGGAATAGCCGGGGTAGCGGCCCGCCCGCACCCGGAACCAGACCCCCCGCCCCGGTAACTCACTGCGGAGCACATAGGTCTCGAGTCCCCTCTGCTGCCAGCGCCGGGCCTCGGCCTCGGCCTTCTCCCGGTCCTGCCAGGAGGAGATCTGGATGGTGTAGAAGCCATACTCCGAGGTCTCGGCCTCCCGCACCACCGGGGGTTCGGGCACAGCCGGGGCCGGTCGGGCCGCCGGCGTCGGAGAGGGTGTCGGAGGGGTGGATGCCTCCGGCGGCGGTTCGGAACCACCGCCACAGGCGGTCAGCAGGAGAATGTTCAGGACGATGAGGGGACGACAACAGGGCATCGACATTCGGACCCACCTCCGGGGTGGACGGGAGACGGCAGTGTCCTCAGCCTAACGGGCGTTGGTGATCGGGTCAACGGGCGGCGGACGGCTTGACACTCCGGAAAAGCGTCGCGGATAATGCCATCCTCGGCTATCGAACCACCCCCGCCGCTGCGAGGTACCGGTATGAGCCCACGTCCCTGCGGACACCGACTGCTGCTGCTCTCACTTGCCTACCTGCTCCTGCCGCTCCCCGCCGCCAGCCAACTGCCCACCGGTGTGTCCCTGCCGTCGCCCGGATCGGGTCCTACCGCCTTCTACGAGATGGATGTGCGGCTGGATACGACGGCCCGGACAATCAGCGGCACCGAGGTCCTTACCTTCCGCAACAGAACCTCCCGGCCGACCAGTGAGCTCCGCTTCCATGCCTACTACACTGCCTGGAAACACGATGGTTCGAGCTGGATGCAGGGTCGTGGGAGTCTTCCGGTCGAGGTCGACCCGGCGCGACTGGGCTGGATCCAGGTCACCCGAGCCGAGGTCCTCCCCAACATGTTCTACACCGCCGAGGACCTGATGGAGACCTTCGCCTACATCC
>CAYUVJ010000514.1:0-1862 GCA_964447955.1 uncultured Gemmatimonadota bacterium | reverse complement strand
CCCTCCGCGTCCCCTTCGAGATCCGGGGGCGGTTCCCCACCCGCTCCGAGCGGGGTGATTCCCTCCGCTCTCTGGAAGGGGCCCGCCGTCCTCCCCCGAGATTCTCGGTGGACGCCGACTCCTCGGTCGCCTTCATGGATCGGCCCCAATGGTTCGGCATGGCGCAACTGCGGATCCTGCGTCTGCGTCCCGACCGCTTCGAAGTGGCGACTATGGTCCTGCTGGCCCATCACAGCCCGGCCCAGTTCGTGGACGACTTCCTGACCGGCAGCGACCAGGTCAATCGGATCTTCGTCTACGTGGTCGGTTTCATCGGTGTCCTCTTCCTGCTGGTCGAACTGGCCGCCCTCTTCCTGGGGGTGCGGATCACCGGGGGCATCACCGGGGCGGTGGCCGAACTCTTCCGGGGGACCCGGCGCATCACCGAGGGAGACCTGGAGACCCGCATCCAGATTCCCAACCAGGACGAGTTCGGAGAACTGGCCCGCTCCTTCAACCGCATGGCGGCGGCCGTCAAGCAGGGCCGGGAGGAAGCGGTGGCCCGGGAGCGGCTGGAGCAGGAACTGGACACCGCCCGGCGGATCCAGGAGAGCCTGCTCCCCCACCGGATGCCCGAGGTCCCCGACTTCGAAGTGGTGGCCACCAGTGTGCCCAGTCGCCAGGTGGGGGGGGACTACTTCGATTTCGTCGACCTGGCCGACGGTAGGCTGGGGGTGGTGGTCGGGGACGTCTCCGGCAAGGGGATCCCGGCCGCCCTGCTGATGGCCAACCTTCAGGCGGCCCTGCAGGGGCAGGTCATCCACCCCGGGACGGTGGCCCAGACCATGGGCCGGATCAACGACCTGATGGTCCGGGCGGCCGAGACGGCCATGTACGCCACTTTCTTCTACGGTTTGCTCGACCAGACGACCGGGGCCTTCACTTACTCGAACGCCGGTCATGAACCACCGATACTGTTGCGGGCCGACGGGACCCTGGAGCGGCTCGATGTGGGCGGGATCCCCATCGGGATGATGTCCGGAGCGGTCTGGGAGGAAACCCGGGTCGCGGTCGGCCCCGGTGACCTGCTGGTCCTCTTCACGGATGGGATCACGGAGGCCATGGGCCCCGAGGTCGCCTCCCCCGGGCCGGTCGCCGATATGGGCGGGGAAGAGCCGGATGAAGAGGTCGATGAGGTCGAACCCGACTTCTTCGAGATCGAACGCCTGATCGAAGTGGTGCGTGAGAATCGGGGCCGGACGGCGCTGGAAGTGCGCGACCGCATCCTCGAGGCGGTCGCCGCCCACACCCGGGGTGCCCCGCAGTCCGACGACATGACCCTGGTGGTCCTGCGCCATCGGGCCGAGGGGGCTTGACGAAACCCCCGGGTCCGGTTGTAAACCAGCACGAGACTCCACGAACGACACTCACAAGGAGAGCGATCCATGACCCAGCCACTCCCCGGCCGCCTGCTCCGGCGGGTCGTGCCGCTGCTGGCGGTGACGGTCCTTACCGCCGGCACCGTTCAGGCCCAGGACGAGGTGCTGACCAGCGAACAGTACATGCGCCCCTCCGAGGAGATCGCCCGCATCGTGCTGGCCCCCCGGTGGAACAACGTCACCCTGAGCAACCTGAGCCCGGACGGTCGTTTCTTCCTGATCAGTATCGGTGACGGACTGCCCAAGGTCGCCGTCTACGCCAAGAAGTTCTACCGGCTGGGAGGGAGGCAGATCGACCCGGTGGCCAACCGGGACCGCCGCTTCACCGTCCGCAGCGACGTCGGCTTCCAGCTCTTCGACTACAAGTCCGGCCAGCGGGTCGATATCCAGGTGCCGCGGGGCGCCCGGGTGAGCAACGCTTCCTGGTCCCCGGACGGTTCCCAA
>CAYUVJ010000513.1:0-1869 GCA_964447955.1 uncultured Gemmatimonadota bacterium | reverse complement strand
ATCACTTCACTCTGAAATCTGTCGTCCGTCACGTGGACAGGTCCGGCCATCTCGTTCCTCGCTCCTTATAGGTTGTTTACGCGTCAA
Organism: uncultured Gemmatimonadota bacterium; assembly: GCA_964447955.1. Taxonomy (GTDB): domain Bacteria; phylum Blakebacterota; class Blakebacteria; order Blakebacterales; family CAYUVJ01; genus CAYUVJ01. The sequence goes on along the minus strand of CAYUVJ010000513.1, from coordinate 1,782 downwards.
CGTGTCAGGACAGATAAGTACGCGTCCGGGCCGTCCGGGCACAACCTCCAGTTGCCGCTTTCCGGCCCGACCGGGTCAGCGGGGGGGTGGAGCCCCCAGCCGCTGCAGCTGACGGGCGAAGCGGGGGTCGTCCGGGATGCTCATCCGACCCAGTTCCAGGGTCGCCCGGGCCCCTCTCAGATCGCCCATCGCCGCCTGCACGTCCCCCAGCAGCAGATAGGTGTCGGCATGCCGGGGCCAGGCCCTCAGGTTCTCGTTTAGGACGATCTGCGCCCCTTCCAGGTTCCCCAGACGGGAGAGGGCCAGACCGAGCGCCCAGCGCACGAAGGGATCGGTCGCCCCGGCATTGACCGCCCGCTCCAGGAGCCGGGCGGCCTCGGTCATCCGGCCGGCCTGGAGGGCAAGGCTGCCGAGGTTGGCCCATCCTTCCGGCAGGTCGGGTTCAAGTTCGGTGGCCCGTTGGAAGACGGCCTGCGCCTCCTCGTCCTCTCCGTAGCGCAGCAGCAGCACCCCCAGGTCGTTCTGGACGCTGCCCGAGGCCGGGTTCAACCCGGCCGCTTCCCGCAGATCGCTCTCGGCCGGACCGATCCGGCCCAACCCGCCCCGGATCAGGGCCCGCAGCTGCAGGTATTCCCAGCGCTCGGTCTCGGGGGGCTCGACTTCGGGGAGCAGACTGTCAGCCCGGGCGTACGCCCCTTGGCGGGCCAGCGTTCTGACCACCTCGAAGTTAAGGATCGGATCCCCCGGTACCAGCTCGAGCGCGTTGGAGAAGGCCTGTTCAGCCTGCGGCCAGTCACCGATCGCCTTGAGGAACTGTCCGTAAGCGTACCAGGTCTGGACCCGACCCGGGTTGATCCGGATGGCCGCCTGGTACTCGATCCGGGCCGGTTCGAGCGCTCCCAGGCGGGCCCAGGCCTCACCCAGCAGCTGATGCCGGGAACTCCAGATGTCCCGGCTCTGCGGATCGAGCTGCGGCACCTGCTCCTGGAAGGCCGGAGTGTACCGCCGGACCAGTTCGGCATGCCGCTGCAGGTCCCTGCCGGTCGGTTCGTATCCCGGCGGTTCGATGCGCAGGAGCAGTCCCTGCGGTACCAGCGCGCCGTACTCCTCCCCCGGCGGGAGCGCGATGGGACTGAGCATGACCGGGATCGGCCCGGACCGGTTGGCCTCCACCAGGACCCGCCCGGCGACCGTGTGGGGCTGGTCTTCGATCTCCCGGCGCATCTCGGGGACCACCAATCCGGAGACCGTCCGACGGAGTTCCCGCCGGTACCACTCCTCGCGGGCCAGCAGCAGGTAGATCCCGTGTACACGCTGGAATCGGCCGGCGACCCGCTCCTGGTACCAGAGGGCGAAGGCGGTGCTGTTGTCCTCGGCGAAGACGACCGCCTCGGTCTCCGGGGAGGGCTCGACCACTCCGGCGGCCGAGGCGGTGACCGCCTCCGACCAGGCGGTCGGACCCCACTCCTGGTCCACCGCCAGCTCGGACCAGCCGTTCCCGAGCCGGCCGGTCGGTCCCGCCAGCAGGAACAGGACCGCCAGCAGCCCCCCTGCCCAGCCTCCCCGAAGCGGACCCAGCCAGGCCACCAGCCGCTCGGCGACCAGCAGAAGAAGGGTCCCCAGCCCCAGGGCCAGGGCCAGATGGAAGGGGAGCAGGGCGTCCTCGAGCATGTCGAGTCCGAGTAGCAGGAAAAGGAGAGGGCTGAGGAACCAGACGGCCCCGACCAGCCCCAGACGAGGGCGTCGGAGACCGGTCCAGACCCAGCCGGAGACCGCCAGGAC
>CAYUVJ010000512.1:0-1870 GCA_964447955.1 uncultured Gemmatimonadota bacterium | reverse complement strand
CATTCGGCGGATCTCGGTCTCCACCAGTTCGGCGATACGCCCGTAGTCCTCGGCCTCCAGTTCCGCGATCGCGTCATAGGGACCAGTCACCGTGTAGGCGGCCTTGACATGGCTGGCCTGCTTGAGCTTGGCCACGATATCACTGACGATACCGGGCTCCACATTGATCAGTACGAAGGCTTTCGCTGGCATGTCGGAATAGACCTTCCTGTCCGTACGGATTGTACGCTCTCGGCGCACTGCCTCTATGATGGTGCAGGCTTGAATGTGCGGTACGGTTGCCGTACAGGCAAGTTACTTTCCGGTGGGGCCGCTCTGGTCCGGTGGCCCGTCCGCGATCGAAGAGCCCGAGGAGGTCCCGTATGTACCGTCGCCGAATCCTGACCCCGCTTGCCGTTCTGCTGCTGGCCGCCGGTGCTTCACCGACAGCCGCCCAGGAGCAGAGCGGTTTCTACCCTCCCCAGCAGCTGGGCGCCGGTGGCGGCGGGTCGTGGGGGATGCTGAGGCTGGATCTCCCGGAACTGGACGGGCGATTGGCCGCGATGGGCCTGGAAGCCCTCCCGGAGTGGATGTCACTGGTCGGAGGGGGTGGGGTGCTGAATGTCGGGCATCTCCTCGTCGGCGGGCATGGCTGGGGAGGGAGTGTCACCTCGGAAGCCGCTGCCGGAGGGATCGTCCGCAGTGTCCGCCTCGATCTCTCGCTGGCCGGGGTGACCCTGGGTTGGGTGAAAGCGATCGGACGCCTGAAACTCACCCTGGGCGGCACCCTGGGAGTCGGCCGGCTCGACCTGCTGTTGCGGCGGGGTCCGACCGCCACCCCCGACTGGAACGGGGTCTGGGACTACTATGAGACCTCCTTCAGCGGGACGGTGGACGCTTCGGCCCTGGATACCTCGAGCCGGTTACAGGGCAGTTTCTTCTGGCTGGAACCGGCGGTGGGCATGCGCTACTGGCTCATCCCCCTGGTCGCCGTCGATCTGGGTGCTTTCTACTCCTGGGGCTCGATAAAGGAAGGCAAGCTGCGTCACGAGGGGGAGCAGGTGACCGACTCTCCGGCCCTTGATCTCTCCGGGATGGGCTTCCGGGTGGGGGTCTTCTTCGGTTTCTGAATAAGGGACCGTTCCGCCCCGCCATGGTCCGTGGACGGGGAGCGACTCAGCCGGTCAGAGCGGCGGTCTCGACCTCGACCCGGTCCTGGTCACCGTCCGGCGGTGGGCCGGCCGGGGTGACGAAGTCGGGCGGGTTCATCGCCCCCCGGTAGAAGGCCATCTGACCCGCCAGGTAGACCGCCCGGATCCAGATACTCCCCACGATGAAGAGCTGTTGGACGAGGGCCAGGAGGAGTAGGTCACCGACCGATCCGCCACCGCCCAGTCCGGCCAGCAGCGACCAGACCCCGAACAGCACGACCGCCAGCAGGGTGATCGCCCCGAAGAGCCCGGCTGCCCGGCGCAGGTTGCGGAAGGTGAACATGACCGCCCCGACCAGAGAGGCGCCCAGCCCCAGCTTCTCCCAGGCCACCAGGGCGACCCGGGCGAAGTTCATGGTCATGTGTACGCCCAGGACCAGGATCAGCAGGACCAGGGCGGTTCCCCAGTCCAGCAGCACCGGGGTCCATTCGGTGGTGGCCTCGGCCGCTCCCGCCGTCACCAGCCCCCGCAGGGGGACACCGAGTCCGCGCCAGACGAGCAGGTAGAGCAGCTGGGCGACCACCAGGACTCCCAGTAGACCCAGGAAGTGGCGACCCGCCCGGTCGAAGAAGAAACGGAAGGTGAACCGGCTGTCCCGGCGGGAGAACAGTCCCAACAACCCGCCGGTCAGGAAGGTGGTCAACAGCAGGTAGATCAGCCCGCTGGCCAGCAGGGCTCCG
>CAYUVJ010000511.1:0-1880 GCA_964447955.1 uncultured Gemmatimonadota bacterium | reverse complement strand
CGCCGGCGCAGCTCGGGATCGGTGGTATGGACGGAGATATAGAGGGGGGAGAGCCGTTGGCTGAGGATGCGCTGGAAGTCGTGCTTCCCAAGGTTGTCGAGGGTGATGTAGTTGCCGTGCAGGAAGGAGAGCCGGAAGTCCTCATCCTGCACCATCAGCGAGGGGCGGACCCCATCGGGGTTCTGGTGGACGAAGCAGAAGACGCAGTCGTCCCCGCACCAGCGGGGTTCCAGGGGAGCGAAGTCGAGCCCCAGGTCTTCCATGAAGGACTTCACGAGCCGGTATTCACCGATCGACCCGTCCCGATCGACCCGCAGCACCAGTTCCTCCTCGGCGCCATGGAAGAGCAGATCGAGATGGTCGCGGACCGTCTCCCCGTTGATGGCCAGGAGCCGATCCCCGGTCTGCAGTCCGGCCCGCCCCGCGGGGCTGTCCGGCCGCACCGTCCGTACTGCCATGCTCATGCGGAGGCCTCCCCGGCGGGTTCCGGACCCGGACCTTCCTTCGTCTGGGGACCGGTGATCGGCGGGTCGGACGAAGGGACTTCATCGAAGAGCGGTCCCCGGCGGTAACGCGCCAGCAGACGGCCTACCAGGATTCGGAGGACCGCCGTCAGCGGCACCGCGACCAACAGGCCCACGAAGCCCAGCAAAGCCGCCCCCAGCAGCACCGCCAGCATAACCACCACCGGGTGGAGACCGGTTCGTTCCCCCATGATGGTCGGGGTGATGAATGTGCCGTCGAGCACCTGGATGACCGCATAGACCGCGGCCACCTTGAGCAGGCCGACCAGCGGTCCGGGGCCCAGCAGGGCGACCAGGGCGGCCAGTACGAAGGTCAGCACACTCCCCACATAGGGGATCAGGGAGAGCACCGCGGCGGCCAGGCCGAGCAGCAGGGCGTAGGGAATGCCGGCGAGGGTGAGACCGACGGTGAAGAGCGCCCCGATGACCAGGCTGACCACCAGCTGCCCGCGCAGGAAATCGCCCACCGCCCGCCCGATCTCGCCACCCAGGTCGTGGAGCCGGTGACGGTAGCGGGGCGGGACCATTCCGTCCGCCCAGGTGACCAGAGGATCCCAGTCGCGCAGCAGGTAGAAGGTGACCACCGGGATCAGGATCAGGTTGAGGAGCTGGGCCAGGACCCCATAGATCCCGCTGGTCACCTCCAGGGCGCCACCCAGCACCCGCTGGACCGTCAGGCCCCCCTCGGGTCCGCTGATAAGGGCATCGGTCACCATGTTCGGGGAGACGTCCAGACCGAGCCGGTTGAGCCAGGGGATGATGGATCCGTACAGGAATCCCATCAGGCGATCGGCATAACCGGGCAGGTTGTCGCTGAACATCCCGATCTGCTCGATGAGCAGGGGGACGACGCCCACCAGAACCGCCGCCCCGGCCAGCGCCACCACGGCCAGCAGCAGCGGGATAGCCACATTCCGGGGCACGCCCCGACGGCCCAGCCAGCGAATGACCGGATCAAGCAGATAGGCCAGTACCAGCGCGACGGCGAAAGGGGTGAGGACACTGCGGGTGGACCAGAGCAGCCAGAGTGTCAGGAACAGGGTGCCGACCAGCAGCAGCCCCCGGGCCCAGCGCTGGTCCCGCCAGCCCCAGAGCAACAGCACCAGGGCGAGATAGAGCATGAGCGGTCCGACGGCGGGGCGCACGGCCAGATAGAGCCCGACCAGCAGCAGGACCGAGGCGGCCAGCACCCCCGCGACGGCGCGCGGTGAAGGGGTCTCGTTCCCAGGTTCCACGGGGACCTCCGGTCGCAGACGGGAACGGCCAAGGGGCACCGGGCGCCCATTGGCCGTCGAATGAGATGGAGCGGGCGACCGGGCTCGAACCGGCGACCTGCAGCTTGGGAAGCTGCTACTC
>CAYUVJ010000510.1:0-1885 GCA_964447955.1 uncultured Gemmatimonadota bacterium | reverse complement strand
ACCTCGGACGACGCCTATTCCCGCTCCCGTATCGTCGCCGCCCGCCTGGCCGCGTTCCTCAAGGCGCTGGGCTACCCGGCCCGGATCCACGTTCCCGGGACGAGCTACGACCTGATGGTGCCGCCCATCTGCATCGACGCCGGTCTGGGGGAACAGGGGCGGCATTCCGTCCTGGTCACCCCGGAACTGGGGAGCAACTTCCGGCCGGCCATCATCACCACCGACCTGCCGATGGCGACCGACAAGCCGATCGACTTCGGCGTCCAGGATTTCTGTAAGCACTGCAAGGTCTGTGCCGAGAACTGCCCCGCCGGGGCGATCCCCCTCGGTGACAAGGTGGAAGTCCGCGGCTACCGGCGCTACCAGATCGACCAGGCCAAGTGCCACAACTTCTGGAACTCCAACCTGGGCAACATGGGCTGCCGGCTCTGCATCTCGTCCTGCCCCTACACCCGCAAGGCGAACTGGGTGCACAAAGCCGCCCTGCAGGTCACCGCCTCCGATCCCACCAATCTCTCCGATCGGATGCTCACCAGCCTGCAGAAGAGCTTCTATCCCGGGCCCGACCCGCAGGAGTACTTCATGCCCTCCCTGGGCGGCAGCAACGCCTCCTATCGGAAGCCCCCCTGGTGGCTGCGGACCGAGGACTTCATCGAACTTGAAGGAGGCGTCTGATGGCCTTCTTCACCAGCGGGACCTTCTGGTTCGTCGAAGGGATCCTCTTCGTGGTCGTCCTGCTGGCCTTCCGGGCCTGGATGCAGGACCGGGGGATCGTCATGACCGGGTGGAAGTGGTCGGCCTTCGTCGTCTGGGTCTTCCTGGCCGGTGCGGTGATCGCTTTCGTGGGGACCAGTCTGGGAGAGAACGAACCGGCCGCCGCCCTCCGGGGCGGGATCCTGTTCGGTGTCGTCGTGACCATCGCCGGAGCCGGCCTGTGGCGGTTCCTGCACCGGGGAACCGCAGCGAGTGGGCCGACGACCGCGAATGACGAGACGGCTTAGACTCCTGCTCCATCTGCTCCCGCTGGTCGTGCTGGCCGGAGCGCTCACCTGGGGCCGTACCCATCGTGCGCCCGACTGGGCAGGGGCGATCGGAGGACTCTTCCCCGCGGCGGAGGAGATCCGGTCCCAGCGTCAGGTCTTCCAGGTCCTCGATACCGATGGAACGACCCTGGGCTGGGCCGGGATCGGCCGGTCGAGCGGATACGGAGGTCCCCTGCTCCTGGTGGCCGGGATCGACACCCTGGGCCGGGTCGTGGGCGCCCGGGTGGTGGAACAGCGCGAGACCCCCGTGTTCTGGCGGATGGTGCGGGCAGAGGACTACCTCGAGGGGGTGGCCGAAACCCCCTTCGACCAGGTCGACTACGACCACCACCGGGTCATGGGGGTGACCGGCGCGACCCGCTCCGCGGAGGCCATCACCGGTGCGCTGCAGGCGGCGGTCAGCCGGGCGGCCGCCGCCGGGTTCGGAGCCCGCCTGCCGCTGCCCGCCCGGCCGTTCGAGTTCGGACTGCTGGAAGTGACCGTCCTGGTCCTGCTGGTGACGGCATTCATCGTCCACCGCATCGGAGGGACGGTCCGGCGGTGGGTCCGGTGGGCATCTCAGATCGCCGGCCTGGTCGTGATCGGGTTCTGGGAGGCTTCCCCGATCACCCTCGCCAAACTGGCCGCGTTCGGCGCCGGCTTCTTCACCGACCCCCACACCGCAGCCGGCGTCTATCTGCTCGTGGCGCTGTTCCTGGTCAGCTCGGTACTGTACGGGCGGAACCTCTACTGCCTCTACATCTGTCCGTTCGGTGCCGCCCAGCGCTGTGTGGGACTCATCGGCGGGGGGAGACACCGGCTTCCCGCCCGACTGGGCCGGTACCTGAGAGGGCTCCGCGACC
>CAYUVJ010000509.1:0-1907 GCA_964447955.1 uncultured Gemmatimonadota bacterium | reverse complement strand
GGACCATGGAGAACACCGGCGAGGGAGGGGTGCTGTCCGAAGAACGGGAGGTCTCCGGGAAGCTCATCATCCAGTATTCCACAGGTAGATTCGGGATCTCACAGGAGATCCTGGAGAAAGCCGATGCCATCGAGATCAAGATCGGCCAAGGGGGCAAACCGGGGCAGGGAGGCCTGCTGAAGAAAGAGAAGATTACCGAGGATATCGCCAGGGTGAGACAGGTCCCGCGGGACAGGGATATCCACTCACCCGCCTATCATCCGGATATCGAGGGCATAGACGCGCTGAAGGAGCGGATCTCCGAGCTGAGAGATATCACAGGCGGTGTGCCCATCATCCTGAAGCTGGGTGCCCCTATCGCGGAAGATGTCGAGATGGCCGTCTCCGCCGGCCCGGATGTGATCGCCGTCGACGGTATGGGGGGCGGGACGGGAGCCGCCCCGGAGGTGATGCTCGACGAGGTCGGGAACCCGACGATCGCGGCACTGGTGGAAGCACGGAAGACGCTGGACCGACTGGGAGCCGAACAGGAGCTGTGGGTGGGAGGAGGTCTGAACAAGGGTGGGGACTTCGCGAAGGCACTGGCCCTGGGAGCGGACGCCGTGTTCGTGGGCTTCCCGCTGCTGATCGCCATGGGCTGCCTCTACTGCAGGGAGTGCTACACCGGTGATTGTCCGAAGGGGATCACTACGCAGGAGCCCGAGCTGAGAGCCCGGCTGGATGTAGAGGAAGCGAGTCAGTCTGTCGCCCGGTATATCCGTCACTGTACCGAAGAGATCAAGATGGTCGCCGGAGCCTGTGGGGAGGCGGATATCCACCGCCTGACGAGGGACCATTTGCGGGCGCTGACCTCCGACATGAGCAGGATCGCCGGGGTGCATCTGGTCGCGGACTAGCCCGGGACCGAGGAGTACGGCGCCAGCACTCTGCCCGAGGTCCTCCAGGTCGGAGGCAGCCGAACGGGGTACGGTCAGGCGGACACCGCCTCCCCTGCGTTCTCCATCAGGAGGTGGTCGGAGAGACCGAACTCCGTGATCGAGTGCTGATCGAGCCGTCGCATCTTCTCCACCGTACTGCTCCTCATGAAAGCCATCATATCTCCGAGACCTGGGGGATGATGCGCTTGCGGCTGTAGTCGGCTACGGTCCTGATCTCTTCAAGCGTATCGGAGGCGATGGGCAGCTTCACCTCGGACCCCGAATAAGCCACCCCGGGCATCCGTTCAATCCGCAGGTAGATCCGGAAAGGATGCTTCGTGCTGTGGGACACCAGCACCAGGATACCCGGCCCTTCGTCCGCAACGAGGGAGCAGCCCCGCTCGATGCCTTCCTCCCAGACTCGTGGTATCACCAGGTTCCCCCGGAGCCTGTCCTTCGCGACCTCTTCGAGCCCATCATGGGTGGGGTCGAACTCAAGGAAGGCGACACGGCCCCCGAACTCGTCCACATCGACCCCGGTGAGCTTCTTCACCCCGGAGCTGATGAGAAGACCACGCTGCCCCCGCCCCGGAGCCAGCTTCCGGCCACCACGCTCCCCACGAGGGGTTTGCCCGATCCTCCCGGTCCGGTGATCAGTGCGGTGAAGGACTGCTCCGACTGCCACGGCAACGAGGCGGTGACCGACTGGTTCGAGGACGACGACCACCGGATCGACGTGGTGGTCTGGGACCCGGCTAAGAACGATCCGAACGGCAAGAACCTGACCCACATGACCGGGATCATCCCCGTCCCGCCCAACTTCGCCGAGGGAGGGCTGCGTTTCGACTTTGTGACCCTCACGGAGATCGGCAGCGGGAAGTGGAAGTTCGTGAAAACCGGAGCGGACACCTATCAGATCCTCTATGCCGGGCCGTTGACCGAAGAGCAGATGGAGAAGATCAGGTAGCACCCGGTCCGAGGACTTCGGGA
>CAYUVJ010000508.1:0-1908 GCA_964447955.1 uncultured Gemmatimonadota bacterium | reverse complement strand
CCTGGTTGAAACCCCAGTGCCGGTTCATGGTCATGCAGGTCTCCCAGTCCAGTCCCGGCAGGCCGGTGGCCGGGATCTCCTGCTCCGGCGTCCCATAGTCCCCGGCATAGCCGGGGCCCTCAGTCAGACCGGACATCGCCCCACCCCGCCCCGCGTCGACCCGGTTGTTCACGATGACCTGGGGCTGCAGCTCCAGGCAGAGGTCGTAAAGGGCCTGGCCGTACTCGTGGTTCCAGGTGCCCTCCCACTCACCGTCGAACCACATGATCCCGATGTCGCCGTAGTTCGTCAGCAGTTCGGTCACCTGGCCGTGCAGGTAGTCCACATAGCGGTCGAAGTCGGCCCCTTCGGCCGACCTAGTCTCCCAGGGGCGGCGGGGCAGGTAGTCGGGGTGGTGCCAGTCCATGATCGAATGGTACCAGCAGATCTGCAGGCCGTGTCGCCGGGCGGCCTCGGCCAACTCGGCCATGATGTCCCGGCCAAAAGGCGTGGCCATCACGTCGTAGTCACTCACCGCCGAGTCGAAGAGGGCGAACCCGTCATGGTGCTTGGAGGTGATGACGATGTAGCGCATCCCGGCGTTCTTCGCCGCCCGAACCCAGGCATCGGCATCGAACGCGACCGGATCGAACCGGTCCACGAACCGCTCGTACTGCTCGACCGGGATCTCTGCGGTGTTCATGATCCACTCACCGTGATCGGTCCGATCCCCCCACCGACCGGCCGGGACGGCATAGAGTCCCCAGTGGATGAAGAGTCCGAAGCGGGCTTCACGCCACCAGTCGAGCCGGTCGGAGGGTGGGCCGCCACTGCAGGCACTGGTAAGCATCACCACCATCAAGACGAGCAGAAGGCGGCACATCTGAATCGATGACGACATCGTAGGACTCCGTTCCGGGGTCGTGGTTCTCATCGCACGTACTCGGCCGAGAAGAAGAGCAGGAGGGTCCCCGGCTGCCACCAGGTCTGCCGGCTCAGTCCGGCCTTGACCCCCACCTGCTCCAGGAAGGTCTCACGATCCCACCCCTCTTCGACCGCCACCTGGGGGAGGAGTACACCGTAGTGGTCTCCCCGCACCAGCATCACCCCGTCCCGTCCGATCCGCAGTCCTTGCGGGTCTTCCAGCGGATGCATCGGGGAGAGCAGAGTGACCTCGTATTCGAGGTGGGGCAGTTCGGCGGCCGAGACCGGCAGGAACCGTTCGTCCCGCTGGGCCGCCGCCACCGCCGACTCGCGCACCTGTTGGGTCAGCGGCTTGCCGGCAAAGACAACCCCGACACAGCCGCGCAGGGCGCTCCTGACCCGCAGGGTGACGAAGGCCGCCCTCTTCTGCATGAGCGCCGGAGTGAGCATCGGCATGGGGGGGAGCGCCTCTCCCTGGACGGCCGCGGCCACGCTGCTCCGGGCCACCTCAAGCAGCAGCGTCTGCTCCTGGGGGCTCAGCGGACCGACCGGGTTCGGCCCCTCGGCCACGGAGACGGCGGCATATCCCACCACGCTGGCGTTCTCTCCGGTCACCTCGCCGGAATGGGTATAGCCCAACACCCGGGTCTGCTCCGCCCCGAGGCGGCGGGCGGTCTCCAGGACGGTGACCATACCCCCCACCCCGCAGGCTTCCAGCTGACCGGTGAAGCAGCGGTACCCGAGCAGGAAGGGGTCGTTCGATCGGACCAGGTCGAGCAGTTCGCCGTCCAGCCAGTCGGCGGCGTCGGCCTCATGGAAATGGGAGAGGTCGGAGGTGGCCAGGAGCAGGACGTCCCGCCCGGCCAGGACCGCGCTCAGCGTACGGACCAGGTGGTAGCTGAGGTCAAGCGATTGCTGTCCCAGCATGAGCGGGACGACCGGGACGCCGGGCAGCACGGTCTGCAGGAAGGGGAGCTGGATCTCGAGACTGTGTTCGGCGCCGTA
>CAYUVJ010000507.1:0-1910 GCA_964447955.1 uncultured Gemmatimonadota bacterium | reverse complement strand
GAGATCTGGCGGGGGTATTACCGTGATGTGAACAGCACCGAGGTCACCATCGGTGCCCTCAAGGGGATGATGACCCGGCTCGACCCTTACTCGGAGTACTTCTCCCAGGAGATGGACGAGAGCGAGGTCGCCGACCTGGAGATCACCACCACCGGCCAGTACAGCGGGATCGGCGCCACCATCGGACAGCAGGGCGGAGTGCTCACCGTGGTCGCCCCGATGAAGGGCTCCCCGGCCGAACGGACCGGACTCCAGGCCGGCGACGTGATCGCCCGGATCGACGGCACACCGAGCCGGACCTTCACCTCGGCCAAGGCCGCCTCGATGATCAAAGGCCCCGAGGGGACCCAGGTCACCCTGATGATCGAGCGGGAGGGCTTTCCCGAGCCGATGGCCTTCGAGATCACCCGCGAGACGATTGAGGTCAACGATGTCTCGGCGGCCGTCTTCGCCGCCCCGGGGATCGCCTACATCGAGATCGGGCGTTTCACCCGCAACACGGGGCGGTTCCTGACCGAGGCTTTGGACAAGCTGGAGAAAGAGCAGCGGATCGAAGGCCTCATCCTCGATCTGCGCGGCAACCCCGGCGGACTTCTCCTGGAAGCCCGCGAGGTGGCTGAACCTTTCCTGCCGGCCGGCGAGATGGTGGTCTACACCCGCGGCCGGATCTCGGAGATGAACAGTGAACTGCGCACCAGCCTGCCCCAGCGCTACCGGGGGCGGATGAGCGTACTCATCAACACCGGCAGTGCCTCGGCCTCCGAGATCGTGGCCGGAGCGATCCAGGACCTCGACCGCGGGGTCATCGTCGGCCGTAATTCCTTCGGCAAGGGGCTCGTGCAGTCGGTGGCTCCCGTCGGGGACGGCAACTACCTGCGGCTGACCACCGGGGAGTACTTCACGCCCAGCGGGCGTAACCTGCAGCGACCATTCATCGAGGACGAGCAGGGGATACTGATGGTACCCAACCCGACCGCCCCCGACACCGCCGAACACCCCGCCTTCCGCAGCCGGAACGGCCGGGAGGTCGAGGGGGGCGGCGGAGTGCGTCCCGACATCGAGATCGAGGGGATGACCGGTGACATCCTGCTTTTCGACCTGAAGTTCCGCCGGGCCATGTTCCTGCGCTACGTGAACAACTACGTCAACACCCGCGGTCTCGATGCGGGCAGCCAGGTCCGGGTGGACGAAGCCCTGCTGGACGACTTCCAGGCCTGGTGTCTGGCCAACGACTTCACTTTCCGCACTCCGACCGAGGTCGTGCTGGAGGACCTGGAGCGGACCGCGACCGCCGAGGACGTAGCCACCGGCCTGCGGGACGAGATCGCCGCCCTGAAACGGGCCATCGAGGCCGAGAAGGAGAAGATGTGGCAGAAGGACCGCGCCCAGATCGCTCTGGAGCTGCGGCGTGAGTTCGTGACGCGGCTGCAAGGTTACGAGGCCGGGCAGATGGAGTACTTCAAGGAGGACCCCCAGTTCCAGGCGGCCCTGGAGACCTTGCGCGACACCCGGCGCTACGATGACATCCTGAAAGGGAAGCAGGATGAGCAGGCCTCCCCGACCGGTCCGTCGAAGCCGGAACCGCAGGACCTGCTCGGCGACGATGAGGTGCCCGAGCACCTGCGCTTCGCATCCTTGCTTTTCCGGGTCGTTTCGCGCAACTTATGACGTCCGGGACATTTCGTGTCCCGGGCCCTACATTCCGGCGTAGCTCAGCTGGTAGAGCGACGGACTGTTAATCCGGTCTGAGTGGCGCGCAAGCCTAGCAAATATGCGGGTTTGCGCGCCATCTCTTTGTTCCCGTCGCAAGTGACCGGACATGACACCCGATGAAATCCGGTGGCACGTCAAACGGCGGTTAAACGAGAAGACGATAAACGGGCGTCTGGCCCGTTCGGTCCTTATAACGT
>CAYUVJ010000506.1:0-1913 GCA_964447955.1 uncultured Gemmatimonadota bacterium | reverse complement strand
ATGGTCCTGGCCGGGGTGGGTCATCTAGGGACGGCCCTGCTCAACAGCGCCCGGTTCCGCCGTAAGGGTTTTCCCATCGTGGCGGCCTTCGATGTGGACGAGGAGCGGATCGGGACCATGGTCGGTGGTCTCCATGTCCAGCACATCGACCTGCTGCCCCACGTGATCCGCCAGCTGGACGCCCGCATCGGGATCATCGCCTGCTCTCCCCATGCCGCTCAGGAGGTCTGTGACCAGATGGTCAAGGCCGGGCTCCGGGCATTGCTGACCTTCATGCCGGTCAACCTGGAAGTGCCGGCCGGGGTGCGGGTCCGACACCATGATATCCTGGTAGAACTGGAAGCGCTCTCCTTCGGGCTACGGCAGGAGGAGGAGTTGTCCGAGGATGTGGACAATCCCGGCGCCTGACCCCGTCATTTTCCTGTAACCCTCCTGGCGACAACGAGTTGCGATATCCACCGGCACGCGGTGGGCTGTGGATATCGTGAGGATTCCCCATTCTGGATGGGGCCGCCCGTGTCGCAGAAACACGATCCTCGACCGGTCCGTGTCGTCGTTCTGCAACAAAGGGCCGTCCGTTCCCGTATCATGGTGCCGGAGAGGAAAGGGAACGTGTTCTCTCCCAACATCTTACCGGGGACAGCCAGAGCCGCTCCTGTTGGCACGACATCTGCGCATGCTCTCAGCGGAACAGCGGACCCCGCCCGGGGTCCCCTTCAGGAGGAAGAGGATGAAGATCAGAAGTGCAGGCCGCTTCGGTGCGATGACCACGCTCATGCTGCTGCTCGCGGTCCCGGTTGCCGGCTCGGTCGGCGGGGCCGAGAGAACCCAGGACCAGGTCCTGCGGATCGACGGCGACCACCGGGTCCGCTCGGGGGAGACGGTGGACCGGAACCTGCTGGTCATGAACGGTACCTGTACGGTCGATGGGAGCGTGAACGGCTGGATCATCGTGAGGGGAGGGGATGCGATCATCCGGGGAACAGTCCGCGGGGATGTGATCGTGGTCTACGGCGACGTGCGTGTCCTGGAACGGGGACGCGTGCACGGGGATGCGGTCAGCGTCGATGGCGATGTGACCCTGCGGGACGACGGCGAGATCACCGGCAACAGCATCACCACCACGGTCCGAGGCTGGGAACGCCAGCGCTCCGAAGTGGCCTGGGCCCGGACGCTGCGTCGGGCCGGGGTCCTGGAGCCCAGTGAGCGGGACTATGACCGGGAACGTGAGCGGCGGCCGAGCCGGCGCTGGCGATACTACCACGATTTCCTCTATGACGGGGACTTCCCACTGGGCGGGCTGGTGTACAACCGGGTGGACGGCTGGACCCTCCAGGGCTCCTTGTTCGACAGTGACCATGACTGGGGGACCGCCGCGACCAACTTCTTCGTGGGCGCCGGATACGGCTTCGCGTCCAAGCGGTGGTACTACCGGATCGGCCTGAACCGCTTCTGGTTCCCCGACACGCCGCTGGAGGTCGGTGGCGCCGTCTTCAAGCAGCTGCAGTCCGAAGACACCTGGTATCTGACCCCGAACGAGAACGACCTGATGGCGGCCATGGCTCGCTACGACTGGTACGACTACTACCTGACCGAGGGCTGGCAGATCCATGCCCGGCTGGAGCCGCGCAGCTGGTTCGAGGTCGGGGCCCGCTTCTCCACCGAGACCGAGGGAGCGGTCTTCAACAACACCGATTGGGCGCTCTTCGGTGGGAGCCGTGCTTTCCGAGAGAACACCTTCTACGACGGGGGCGGTGATGCTTGCGGGCGCGGGGCGGGGGGCGATCGGGCCGGCGCTGCCCGAATGGGTGCTCTTGTAGGTGGGGCTCGCGCAAGAAGCGAACACGGCCGCTGGGCGAGCGACGACCGCGGCCTCCGCCGCGATGCGGATTCTCGTACCGAGCGCCAGAGAC
>CAYUVJ010000505.1:808-1915 GCA_964447955.1 uncultured Gemmatimonadota bacterium | reverse complement strand
GGACTGGGTCACCTCAACGCCACAGCGGTCACAGATCACGCCGCGGTAGCGTATCCGCTTGTATTTGCCGCAGTGGCACTCCCAGTCCTTGACCGGCCCGAAGATCCGCTCGCAGAACAGCCCGTCCTTCTCCGGCTTGAACGAACGGTAGTTGATCGTCTCGGGCTTAGTGACCTCTCCGAACGACCAGGAACGGATGACGTCCGGGCTGGCCAGCTGGATGGTGATCGCGTTGAAGCGCGGCGCACTGATCTTTCCCTTGGGCGCGGCCACTCAGTCCACCTCCTCGCCGTCTTCTTCGTGGATGATCACATCCAGTCCGAGGCTGTTGAGTTCCTTGACCAGCACGTTGAAGGACTCGGGCACCCCGGGGGCCGGTGGGTTCTCACCCTTGACGATGGCCTCATAGATGCGGGAACGTCCGCCCACGTCGTCACTCTTGAAGGTCAACATCTCCTGGAGCGTGTAGGCGGCGCCGTAAGCTTCCAGCGCCCAGACCTCCATCTCGCCGAAACGCTGTCCCCCGAACTGGGCTTTGCCGCCCAGGGGCTGCTGGGTGACCAGGCTGTAGGGGCCGATGGAGCGGGCGTGGATCTTGTCATCGACCAGATGGGACAGCTTCATCATATAGAGCTGGCCGACCGTGACTTCGTGATCGATCTCATCACCGGAGCGACCGTCCCACAGGCGGGTCTTGCCGCTCTCGGGAAGTCTGGCCTTCACCAACTGATCGCGCAGCTCGTCGAGCGTGGCACCGGCGAACACCGGGGTGGCCATATGCTGGCCGACCGCGGAGGCTGCCCAGCCCAGATGGGCCTCCAGTATCTGGCCGATGTTCATCCGGCTCGGCACCCCCAGGGGATTGAGCACGATGTCCACCGGAGTACCGTCGGCCATGTAGGGCATGTCCTCGAGCGGTACGATCCGGCTGACGACTCCCTTGTTGCCGTGCCGGCCGGCCATCTTGTCCCCTACTGCCAGTTTCCGACGCTGGGCGATGAACACCTTGACCAACTGGTTGACGCCGGGGGGAAGCTCGTCACCGCGCTGGATCTTGTCGATCTCCAGCGCCTCCCGTTCGACCAGGGTCTCGATCATCTGGGCGGC
>CAYUVJ010000505.1:0-798 GCA_964447955.1 uncultured Gemmatimonadota bacterium | reverse complement strand
GGCCAGCTGGATGGTCTCGTTCACCTTGTCGTTGGTCCGCTTGTCGTCGGTCCACTTCCCATCCAGGGCGACGACCTGGTCCGGATCGAAGGTGAAGCCCTTGAGCACATCGTCGCTCCACTTGTTCTTCTGGACCTTGACCCGGTTGGTGTCGGCGGTCCGGATCTCCCCGACCGCCTTGTCCTGAAGCAGTTCGGAGAGATAGGCGTCGCGGTCCTTCCCCAGAGAGCTCCGCCGCCGGGAGAACCGGTCCCGGACCTGTTCGATCCGGCGGGCGTCCTCCTTGCGGGTCTTCTCGTCCCGCTCCTTGCGGCTGAAGACTTTGGTGTCGATGACGATGCCGCGCATGCCCGGGGGCGCCTTGAGGCTGGCGTCCTTCACATCGCCCGCCTTCTCGCCGAAGATGGCCCGCAGCAGCCGCTCTTCGGGTGAGAGTTCGGTCTCACCCTTGGGCGTCACCTTGCCGACCAGGACGTCCCCGGATTCTACCAGGGCGCCCACCCGCACGATCCCACGCTCGTCCAGGTTACGGATCGAGCTCTCCCCGATGTTGGGGATCTCACTAGTGATCTCCTCAGGGCCGCGACGGGTGTCGCGGACCTGGATCTCGTACTCATCGATGTGGATCGAGGTGAAGACGTCGTCCCGCACCAGCCGCTCGGAGCAGACGATGGCGTCCTCGAAGTTGTAGCCCTCCCAGGGCAGGAAGGCGACCAGCACGTTCTTGCCCAGGGCCAGTTCCCCGCCCTCGGTCGACATGCCGTCGGCGATCACGTCCCCCTTCTTGACCTTGTCTCC
>CAYUVJ010000504.1:0-1936 GCA_964447955.1 uncultured Gemmatimonadota bacterium | reverse complement strand
GACCCCGGAGCGCAGCGTGCCGATGACGTAATCCTGGAAGTTACGGAGCACCGGGGCCGCGCCCTGCTGCCAGAAGGTCAGGGTCGCGGCCGGGTCTCCCTCACCAGTATGGCGGGCATGGAACTCCTGGTACCAGAGCCAGTCGAATCCCTCGGCCATGCGCGGCGCGGATTCGGTGTGGGCCAACTCCTCGTCCACACTCTGTCCCACCCACAGGGCCAGCGGCACCGCCAACAGCAGGTTGACCGCCCAGATCAGCAGGAGGGCCCGCCAGTGGCGGGTGGCGGTACCCACACCTTCCAGCAGGGCTTCCATCACGGTCACGGTCCCCTCCTCGCCTAGCTGATGAACGCGAAGAACTCGAGCAGCGACTGGAGCCAGAACATCCAGCGCAGGGTCAGTTTCCAACTGCCGCGGTGGTCGGCCTCACGGCGCCAGGAGTTGTTGCTGCGATCGATGTCCAGGGCCAGTCTCTGGTTCGGGTCGACCGTCATACCGACGACCTCGGCCGGGCCGGTCAGGGTCCAGGTCACCGAACGGTCCCGTCCGTCCCAGCGTTCGATCACTTCTCGACCATCGGCGAACTGCACCAGCACCTCGACCGGCACGACCACTTCGCCCAGACGCCGCACCATCACTACGTTCTCGATCTGCCCCTCCGGGATCTCGATCCCCTGCGGCACCCACGGCGGCCCTCCCTCGGGGATCCCGGGAGGCCGTTCCATTGCTCCATGGGGTCGACCGAGCGTCCGGGTGCGGACCTCCCCGACGGCGTAATCCAGCACGTCGGCCGTACGGTAGACCTGGTCGAAGAACCAGTCCATGTCCATACCGGCCACCTCGTTGACCACCGCGAAGTAGTCGGCCGGTCCGGGATGACGGAAGCGCCAGCGCATTTGATAGGTCCGGAGCACCTCCCGATAGGTCTCCCAGCCCAACAGCCCTTCCAGGGTCCAGTGCATCAGCTCGGCCTTGTTGTAGGCGTTAGCCCCGTAAGCGGCTCCTTTCTGCCAGCTGGGCACGTCGAGCGGTACGTCCTTGGCATACTGGCGGTAGCGCGGCGCCGCCGCCCAGCGGTGGGGGACCGCGACCTCGGTGAAGACGATCGGCCGGTGGAAGACCGTGATGTACTCGTGGTTGGGCCCGTAGGCGACATCCTGGACCCGGGCTTCGCTGTAGGAGTTGAAGCCCTCGTCCATCCAGGCGTCGTCGGTCTCGTTGTTGGCCACCAGGCCGTACCAGAACTGATGACCGAACTCGTGGATGGTGACCCCCTCGGGTCGCAGGACCCCCGTTGCGGGGAAGAGCGGGGCCCCGCCGGTGAAGAAGGTGGGATATTCCATCCCCCCGGCCCCGGAGTTGAAGGGCGGGTCGACGCAGGTGGCGGTGGTGTAGGGATAGGGTCCGAACCAGTCTGAATAGAAATGCAGGGCGTGCCTGACCGCCTGCAGGTAGCGCTCCTGCAGACCTTTGTGTTCGGGGGTGAGCAGCAGGGTGATCTCGGTCCGCTGGCCGGGCAGGAACTCGTACATCTCGGTATAGACCAGATAGTCGGGCCAAGCGGTCCAGGCGGAATCATGGACCATCTCCTGGCGGTAGCGGTGAGTGGTGGTGCCGTCGGCGTTCACTCTCGGACGACCGACCAGTTCACCGGTCGCTCCGACCACGAACTCGCTAGGTACGGTGAGCCGCACATCGTAGGTGCCGAACGGGGCGAAATACTCCACCGGGAAGTACTGCCGGGCCTGCCAGCCGTCGTCGGTCAGGACCCCCGCCTTGGGAAACCACTGGGCCAGGAAGTAGTGATCACCGATGTAACCGGTCCGGGCGAAGGTCCGGGGGATCTTGCTGGTGAAAGCGATCCGGACCACCACCTCACCCCCGGGCGGCAGGGGCCGGGGCACCCCCACGCCCGGACCACCTCCCCCCCCCCCCT
>CAYUVJ010000503.1:0-1948 GCA_964447955.1 uncultured Gemmatimonadota bacterium | reverse complement strand
CATGGCCTACGGGAACCTGGCCCTCGACCTCGTCATCCAGGGGATCTCGGGCCGGCTGGTCAGCATCCGGAACGGGGTCTATGACAACGTGCCGATCGATGTGGTCACCGGCCGAAAGAAGGTGGTGGACGTTGCCCGCTACTACAATTTTCAGCGGCTCCGGCCGAGTTTCTCCACTTTCCTCAACAAGCCGCTCTTCATCATGACCGCCGACCTCTAGTCCTCGGCGGCGCCCCCGATGGTGGAACTGGTCCTGCTCGGTTCGGGTTCGAAAGGCAACAGCACGCTGCTTCGCTCCGGCCGGACGGCGGTGCTCATCGATGCCGGTCTCTCGGCCCGTCAGCTGGCCGTCCGGCTGGAACATGTCGGGCAGGACCCTGCCCGGCTGGCAGGAGTGCTCCTCACTCACGACCATGCCGACCACGTATTTGGATTGAAGGTCTTCAGCCGCCGGTTCCCGACTCCGGTCTTTGCCAACAGCCGCACCCTGGGGGCGCTCGGGTCGCTGGTCGATGAGGCGCCTGAGCTGGTCCCCTTCCGCACCGGTGGCTCATTCGAGGTCGGAGATATCCGTTTCCAGGCGTTCCCGGTGCCGCATGACGCGGCCGACCCGGTCGGTTTCCGGGTCGAAGCCGAGGGAATCCGGATCGGCTACGCCACCGATCTGGGACAGGTCACTCCGGCCGTGGCGGAGGCCCTGACCGGCTGCGAGGTCGTAGTCCTGGAATCCAACCACGACCCGGCGATGCTGGAGACCGGACCCTATCCCCGGATCATCAAGGACCGCATCGCCTCAGAAGTCGGCCACCTGGACAACGGGACGGCTGCGGAGAGTCTGGCCATTCTGGCGGGACTGGGGGCGGTCAGGATCGTGCTCGCCCATCTCTCCCAGGTGAACAACCGGCCGGCCCTAGCCCGTCGGGCGGCCCGGTCCGCTCTGGACAGGGATGGTCATACCGGGGTGCCGGTCACCGTCGCTTCCCAGTTCGTGCCCGGTCCGCCGGTCCGTTTCTGAACCGACCGTCCGCGGTCCCGTTGACCGGCTCCTTCCGGTGACGACAGAAGGTCCAAGCAGAAGGCCGCGGCACCGGGGTGCCGCGGCCTTCCACGTACTCGGGTCCGGCCGTTGTCGCCGGGGATCACCCGCAGGTGACGACCTTCTCTTCCTCGGGAGCCGTGGGGTTGAATCCTTCCTTCATCCTCCAGATGGTCTCCTCGCGGGCCCGCTTGATGGTCTTCTCGGCCATCTCGAGGGCCTGGGCGGGGGTCAGCTCGATCCGGGCCAGCCCCTGCTCGATGGCTTTCTGGCCCACGGCCACGGCCTCGCGCGGGAAGACTTCCCATTCGTCCATACCGGGGATGATGTAGCCTTCGTGGATCCCATTGTCCTCGGCGCACTTGGCCAGTTCCTCGGCGGCCGCGATGCACATCTCGTCGGTGATCGTCTTGGCGGCCACATCCAGGGTCCCCCGGAAGATACCCGGGAAGCCGAGCGAGTTGTTGACCTGGTTCTCGAAGTCCGAGCGACCGGTGGCCATGATGCGGGCTCCCGCCTCCTTGGCGTCCCACGGCCAGATCTCGGGGATCGGGTTGGCGCAGGCGAAGACGATCGAGTCCTTGGCCATCTTGGTCACGTTGGACTTGTCGATGATGTCCGGGCCGGAACGGGAGAGGGCGATCAGCATGTCGGCGTTCTCGATGCCCTCCTCGAAGGGGACGTCGATGCCCTCGGCATTGGTGTTCTGACAGAGCCACCACTTCTCCGGCTCGGTCTTCTCGAACTCGGTCCGGCCCTTGTGGAGCGGGCCCTTCGAGTCGTAGAGGACCATCTGGTCGGTGTTGAGGCCCCAGGCGATCAGCATCCGGGCGATCCGGGCGTTGGAAGCGCCGGCGCCGTAAAGGACGGTCTTGACCTTTTCCTTGTCCTTGCCCACGACCTTGAGCGCGT
>CAYUVJ010000502.1:0-1948 GCA_964447955.1 uncultured Gemmatimonadota bacterium | reverse complement strand
CCTGACGATGCGCGGCAGTGGGAAGGACTGTTCTGGTCCAGTGAACTGATGACGACCTATTTCCACGGCCTCCTGATCGAGAATCCAGGATCACTCGATCTCGCTTTCATGCACCGGGTGTTCGTACTGAAACCCCTGGGGGCGGGCGACGACCTGCTTGAACGTGGTCCCCTGCGTCTGCCGTCCCGGCTGATATCGGCCGGATTGTCCACGTTTTTCCCTGGGATCGGGATCGCGGAGATCGACCGGGCGTTCCGGAGGCCGGTCGAACGGTCTCGCAGCAGGGACCGGAAGCGGGGCGACCATTGGCGGCTGACGGATCGCTATGCCGGGCTGGCCGAAGCAGACACGATCCTCCTGAACACGCCCGCCGGGCTTGACTCCAGCAGGATCGAACAGACACGTCAGGAGCTCTGCCGGGTCCTCGAGGATCCTGACGTTGCAGGTGATGTCTTCAAGTGGCGCGGCACGCATCGAAGACCCCACCTCAAGACAGGCGATTTGCTCACTCGAGGACAGCGGGAGGTGAACCAGGCGCTCGAACGGATCCGGGCCGCGATCCGGAGCGGATCGGAGTATCTCCCTGAGCTGGAGTGAAGACACTACGGGATCGCCCATGCCTGAGACCAACCCCTACTGTGAAGCGCTCGGCATCCAGGTTCCCCGCCTGGAGACGGCCGCCGAGAGCCCGGACGCCAACTGGTTCTCGCTGCTCATCGCGGCGCTGCTCGAGCGCGGGGGGCCGATCACCCTGGATGAAGCCGCGGAGCGCTTTGAGGAGGCCGGTATCGCGCCTGCCGACCGGGCGCTGGGATCGCTCAAGCGGTGCCGGCCCGCCCGCCCACCGATCTACCGCGACGGGGACCGGTACGCCCTGGATCCCTACGATGACGAATCCGACCTCTGGGCATTCCGGTTGGGCCTTCAACCGCCGAAGGTGCCCGCGGGGTCCATCTCCCGCTCCGACCCGGCGGTCATACAGGCCGCGATCGAGCGGGCGAACAGGGAACGTGAAGCCCACGCCGAGCGGCTGGCCGCGCTGCGCCGGGTACTGGTCCACGCCTTCCCCCCCCGCCGGCCCCGGGCGGTGGTCCTGCTGGATGTCAACCGGCGCGAGATCGCCACGCTGACGGGAGACCAGCTCGCACAGATCGGAGAACGTCTGGCCGGCTGCGACGTCATCGCCGCCCTCGAGGTGCGGGCCCTGCTCCGCACCCTCGGCTTCGATCCCGGGAGCCGGCGCCTCGCGGAACTGGGGCCGCCCCGGAAGACGCGCCGGCTCAATCGCCGCGGACGCACCCTCAAGATCACCACCGAGATGCTCGTTCGCGGATCGTGCAGTATCAGCCGGCCTTTCGGGGATCCGCGCCGGTTGGAGAAGTACCTGGAGGATGGACAGCTGGTCCGGTTCCGCCGTCGGCTGGAATCAGACGCCAAATCCCTCTTCGCGCTCTACCAGTACGGGCGCCTTCACGGCGCTGTCCGCCTCCGCTGGGGATTCCTGGACGAGATGATCCCCGCCCCGTGGATCCACCGGGATGAGGAGACCCTGGGCACCCTGATGAGCCGCGCCCTCGAACGGGGCGTTCCCCTGGAGGTAGTGACCGGCAGTGCGCCGGGCTGGAAGGACCCGTGGGCCCGGGCCCGGAAGGCGGCCGTGGTGAAGAGTGACCACTCGTGGCGGTCGTGGCTGGTCGATGAAGGCGGCTGTCCGGTCCGCGAGGAGGATGTCCAGCTCGCGCGTCTGGCCGGGCAGGACGATCGGTGATCAAAATCTACTTTAACCTCGTGGTCCGGGAGGAGCAGGGCAATCAAGTCCACTATCAGGCGAACAAGGATCATCCCGTCTTTGAGGATCTTCGCAGACTGCTGCGGAAGACCACCGGGGTCGTACCCGTTATCGAGGAAGCACTGAAACCGCTTGGCAGCGTCGTTCACGCGGCGTTTC
>CAYUVJ010000501.1:0-1955 GCA_964447955.1 uncultured Gemmatimonadota bacterium | reverse complement strand
ATAAGAAGAGGCCCCGCGGCGTTCACCGCGGGGCCTCTCGAGATGGTGCCCGAGGCCGGATTCGAACCGGCACGGGATTGCTCCCACTGCCCCCTCAAGACAGCGTGTCTACCATATTCCACCACTCGGGCTCACAACAGGTCTCTATCGAGGACAAGGCTCAGCGGCCGGTACCGCTCGTGTCCGGCGCTCCGGGCGCTGGGGTGCCGCTGGGCAACGCGGCCGGGCTGGCTCCAGGCAGCAGCGGCAGTCCGGTCTCCGGGATCTGCTGGACCTGGCCCGCCGATTCCATGATCACACTGCGCTCCCCGGAACCGACAGGGCGCATAAGGCTCATGATGATACAGAGGGTGAGGAACGAGGTGCCCAAGTAGGTCGTCGCCTTGCTCAGGAAGGTCGCAGCACCGCGGCCACCGAACATGGCGGTGGAGAGCCCTCCCCCACCGAACGAACTCGCCAGTCCGCCCCCCTTGGAATCCTGGAGCAGGATGACCAGCATCAGGAGCAGGCTGTTGATGATGAACAAGGTCAGTAGAACTGTGTACCACATGCTATTCTCGCTCCCTTCGGGAGCCTCAGGACGTGATTTCAGACCGAACGGACGATGGCAGCAAACTGGGACGCATCCAGGCTCGCCCCGCCGACCAGGGCTCCGTCGATATCGGGCTGGCCCATCAGCTCGGCCGCGTTGTCCGGCTTCACACTGCCTCCGTACTGGATCCGGACCTTTCCCACGATCTCGGCGCCGAAGAACCCGGTCAGCCGCGCCCGGATGAAGGCATGTACCTGCTGGGCCTGCTCCGGGGTGGCGGTACGACCGGTCCCGATCGCCCAGATCGGCTCGTAGGCCACCACGAGCCGTTCCGGGTCCTTGAGCGCGACGCCTTCGAGAGCCCCCTCCAGCTGCCGGCCGACAACCTCTTCGGTCTTATCGGCTTCCCGCTGTTCCAGGGACTCACCGACGCAGACGATGGGGATGAGGCCATGACCCATCGCGGCCAGGACCTTCTTGTGGACCCCCTCGTCGGTCTCTCCGAAATACTGCCGGCGCTCAGAATGTCCCAAAATAACGTGCGTCACCCCCAGGGGCAACAGCATCGGCGCCGACACCTCACCGGTGAACGCCCCCTGGTCCTCGTGGAACATGTTCTGGGCACCCAGGAAGATCCCGCTCCCCCGCAGCACCTCCCCCAGGCTGTTCAGTGCGATGAAAGGGGGACAGAGCACGATATCGACGCTCTTGACGTCGGCGACCTGCGGGATCAGCTCGAAGGCCAGTCCGACCGCCTCTTCCGCCGTCTTATACATCTTCCAGTTGCCGGCGACGATGAATCTGCGCATGCGGACGCTCCTATCGGTCGGTCAGCGCTTCCACGCCGGGTAAGGTCCTGCCCTCCAGGAACTCCAGACTCGCCCCGCCCCCGGTGGAAACATGGCTCATCCGGTCCTCCAGTCCGGCCCGGGCGACCGCCGCGGCCGAATCACCCCCGCCGATGACACTGATCGCCCCATTATCGGTTGCTTCCGCCACCATTCCGGCCACGGTGACCGTGCCGTTGTCGAACGGCGGCACCTCGAAGACCCCCATCGGACCGTTCCAGACGATGGTGCCGGCCTCACGGAGTCGGGAGCTCCAGGCCTTCAGGGTGGCCGGTCCGATGTCGAAACCGGCCTGGTCGGGGGGGATGGCGTTGATCGGGACGACCTGGTGGGCGATCCCGGTCTCGAGCCGCTCGGCCACCACCACGTCGAGGGGCAGGATGATCGGGGCTCCTTCACCTTTCTCGGTGGCTTCCAGCAGACGGGCGGCCATCTCCACCCGATCCTCTTCCAACAGGCTCTTGCCGATCTCGTAACCGGCCGCCTTCAGGAAGGTGAAGACCATGCCGCCGCCGATCAGCAGGGCATCGACCTTCTCCCGGAGTGCGCTGATGACATCGATCTTGCCGCTGATC
>CAYUVJ010000500.1:0-1971 GCA_964447955.1 uncultured Gemmatimonadota bacterium | reverse complement strand
ATCGGGATGCTGGATACCATCGAACGTCTGCGTCGGGTGGTCTCCGTCCCGGTCAGCGCCCTGCCCAACGCCGGTCTGCCGCGCGAGGTGGACGGCCGGAAGATGTACCTGGCTTCGCCCGAGTACATGGCCGAGTACACCCGCCTGATCGTCCAGGCCGGGGCCCGCTTCGTGGGGGGCTGTTGCGGGACCACTCCCGACCACATCCGGGCCATGGGGCAGTACGTCCGCAGCGTGGAGCCCCGACGGGTGTCCGTCTCCATCCCCTCCCGGCCGGTCGGTCAGGGGAGCGAACCGGTGCCGCTGGCCGAGCGCAGCAGTCTGGGGGCCAAACTGGCCGACGGCCGGTTCGTGGCCACCGTCGAGATCGTCCCCCCCAAGGGGGTCGACCCGAGCCACATGCTCGAGCAGGCCCGTCAGCTCAAGGAGGCCGGGGTAGACGCCGTGAACGTCCCCGACGGTCCCCGGGCCCAGAGCCGGATGGGCGCCTTGCTCTCCTCGCTGCTCATCCAACGGCAGGTCGGGATCGAGGCCCTCTGCCACTACACCTGCCGCGACCGCAACCTGCTGGGGATGATGACCGACCTGCTGGGGGCGGCCGCCTCGGGGATAAGCAACCTGCTCATCATCACCGGCGACCCGCCTAAGATGGGTCCCTACCCCGAGGCCACCGCGGTCTTCGACATCGACAGCATCGGTCTGGTCAACCTGGTTTCCCGGCTCAACCACGGACTCGACCCGGGCGGGAACGAACTGGGCGAGCCGGCCCGTTTCGTCATCGGCGTGGGGGTCAACCCCACCGCCCCCGACCTGGACCGGGAGATTCGCCGCTACTACTGGAAGGTGGATGCCGGGGCCGAGTTCGCCATCACCCAGCCGGTCTTCGACCTGGAGCAGTTCGACCGCTTCCTGGAGCGGGCAGCGGCCTTCGATATCCCCGTCCTGGCCGGCATCTGGCCGCTGGTCTCGCTGCGCAACGCCGAGTTCCTGGCCAACGAGGTGCCCGGGGTGGTGGTCCCGCCGGCGGTGATCGAACGGATGCAGAAGGCCAGCACGGGGGGCCAGGAAGCCGGCCTGCAGGAGGGCGTACAGATCGCCTGCGAGACCCTGGCCGCCCTGAAGGAACGGGTCCAGGGGGTGCAGCTGGCCGCCCCCTTCGGCCGGGTCCCGATCGCGATCGAGATCCTCACCGCCTGCATCGAGTCGGTACTCAAGCCGACCTGAGCCGCGCCGAACCCATCCCGTTCAGGGATAGACCAGCCCGGGCAGCCTCGGCTGGACCGCCAGCACCTCCAGGGTGACCTCCCCGCTCTCCGGGTCCTCCCGCTGGTGAAGCAGGTACCCACGGGTGAACCGTCGGTAGCTCCCTTTCGGAACAGTGGTATCCCCCAGGTACTCCCCCTCGGGACTCAGGACCCGGTAGACGGCGGTGGTGTCGGGCAGGTCGGCTAGCATGTTGGGGGTGGGATGGCTGAGCCAGAGCCAGCCGGCCTCGTCGGCCCGCACGTCCCCCCACCAGGCCTTGAACTCCGGCAGGCGCACATGCTCCTTCTGGGCTTCGAAGAGATCCCGGAAGAGGTCGTCCTCGGCGTCGTCGATACTGGCCTGGATGTCGTCCAGGATGGCCTGGCGGTCCCGGTCGGTGGTCCGCTCGGGGGTGAGTTCCACCCGGATCCGGCGCGTCAGCACCCCCTGCCCGTCATAGACCTCCAGCATCGGCTCCAGCCCGCCGCTGACCAGAATCCCCCCATCGATCAGGAACTCCATGTCGGGGGAGGCGGTGAAGGGGATGGGCGCCGGCATCGGGAGCGCCATCCCGCGGATCTCCACGGTGAAGTAGTCCATGACCTTCACTTCCGGGGTCCGCACCGTCCAGAGGGTGTCGCCGTCGGGCCCGGTCAGCAGGGTCCGCAGGGCGAAGCGCTCCATCGAGGAGGGGTCGGTCGGGTCCACATCGGCCACCTGGAGCAG
>CAYUVJ010000499.1:0-1979 GCA_964447955.1 uncultured Gemmatimonadota bacterium | reverse complement strand
GCGCGACGAAGATCTCACTGGCCGAACCGGACTGATCATATATGCCGAAGATCGAACGAACCGAACGTATCGAGCCGAACATCCCGACCGCATCGATGGCCGACATCGTCTTCCTGCTCATGATCTTCTTCATGGTGACGACGGTGTTCGTCACCTACCGGGGGATCTCGGGCATCCAGCGTCCGGAAGCAGACGAGACCCAGCGGCTCGAGGACAAGCGTAACACGACTCATCTGTGGATCAGCGACCGTGGCGAGATGAACATCGATGATGTCATCATCGGCAACATGGCCGAGATCCAGAACGTGATCTACCCGAAGCTGGTCACTGCCCGCAACAACGGGAAGAACCTGACGGTCTCGATCATCGCCGACCGGCAGGTCTCCTATGGTCAGCTCGCCGATGCGATGCGACAACTCCGGGAGATCGACGCGCTCAACGTCAACTTCGCGACCATGAGGGCGCGCTGACGGCTCGGATGAGCCGGGTGCGGACAACAGGCAGGAGGTAGTCCCATGGCAGCCGGATGGCGCAATCCCCGTTTCGACCTCAAGGAAAAGTCCAAGAACGTCTTCGACCAGGCGATGGCCCTCAGCCTGGGTCTGATCACGATGACGTTCCTGACCTATCAGACCTTCGAGGTGCGGGCCGTCGAGATGGACCACTCCTTCGAGGCTATCGAGCTTGAGGAGATCCCCGAGACCGTCCAGCTCAAGAAGCCGCCGCCTCCGCAGCGGCCGCAGATCCCGATCGCGACCGAGAGCGAGGACATCCCCGAAGACGTGACCATCATGGACACCGACCTCGACCTGGACGCCCCGCCTCCACCGCCGCCCCCCCCGCCCGGGGCCCGGCAGCGTCAGGAGGACTCGCCCATCTTCATGGCCTGGGAGGAAGCTCCCCAGCTCATCAAGATGGTGACCCCCGAGTACCCCGAGATCGCGCGCAAGGCAGGGGTCGAGGGGCAGGTCATCATGCAGATCGTGGTGGACGAAGAAGGTAACGTACTACAGGCTGACGTCGTCTTCGCCCAGCCCGCCGGAATCTTCGAGGAAGCGGCCGTCAAGGCCATGCTGCAGTGGAAGTTCAAGCCGGCCAAGCAGCGGGACAAGGCCATTAAAGTGCGCATGGGACAGCGGATGGACTTCTCCCTGAAGGACATCAAGCCCTGAGTCGGGACCCTGGTGGTCCTGTCCAAGAGGGTGCCGGTGACCGCCGGCACCCTTTCTAATATCCGGGGCCGGTGTTGAAACCGGTCCCCCGTTCCTGCGTAGGATACATGACGGACCCGGTCCTCCTGTCACGGGACCTCTCCGGGGAGAGCTGACCATGGATGACGAGCCTCAGACCTTGACCGATGCCACCGCTCCTTTCGAGCCTCCACCGCTGAGTTCCTGGGGCCGCCTGCTGGCGGTCTTCACCCAGCCCGAACGTCTCTTCGGCGACCTCGCCCGGCGGCCCCGCTCGCTCCTCGCCCTGCTGGTGGTGCTCCTGATAGCGGTCGGCACCACCCAGGCCATCCACCCCCTGGTGGTGAACATGCAGCGGGAGGCGGTGACCGCGAATCCCGACCTGAGCCCGCAGCAGATCGAACAGGCCCGGCAGAGTATGCAGTTCATGGAAGGCGCCTTCGGCCGGGTACTGACCGGAGCGGGGGCGCTGATCATGAGCCTGCTCACGGTACTGGTCATCGCCGTCTTCCTCCTCTTCGGCGGCAACTTCCTGATGGGGGGGGAGTCCGACTTCAAGACCCTCTTCGCGGTGACCTGCTACGTCCAGCTGGTGAGCGTGGTGCGGGCCGTGGTGACCGTGCCGCTCATGCTGGCCAAGGGATCGATGCTGGTCTCCACCAGCCTGGCGGTGCTGCTTCCCCCCGAACAGTGGACCCGTCCGATGGGGGTCCTAATGGGCGGCATGACCGACCTCTTCACCATCTGGATGGTGGTGCTGACGGTACTGGGGATCTCCATCGTCTACCG
>CAYUVJ010000498.1:0-1982 GCA_964447955.1 uncultured Gemmatimonadota bacterium | reverse complement strand
CACCGGGACCGGGGTCGTCGGCTTTGCCGGTCCGCGAGTAGACCTGCATTACGTTGACCCGATCGAAGAGGTTCCTCACGTCCGCGAAGAGGCTGTAGCGGATCCCCATGGTCTCGAAGTCGCGATAGACCCGCAGGTCCCACTGGAACGTCCAGGGCCGGCTACCGGAGTTGCGCTCCAGGGAGCGTTCCTTGGTGGTCGGCGTGTAGGGCCGTCCGGCGGCCGCTCGGTAGATGATACTGGCCGACATATTCTCGAATGGCCGGATCCCGAACCATTCCGGGCCCGCCCCCTCGGGAAGCGTCACGCTGGACTGCAGGCTCACCTTGTGGGGCTGGTCCCAGCCCAGCTTGGCCGGCCGCTTGGGCGCATCGTCCAGTTCATCCCGCCCCCAGAACCCCGACCACGGTTCCTCCCGGTTCGAGGAGCTGGTCATGTAGGAGTAGTTCACCCGCCCCTGGAAGTAGTTGGCATAACGCCGGATCAGGTTCAGGTCGAAACCCTTGGACGAGGCGTAGTCGTAGTTGACGAAGACCACGTACAGGTACGGGTTCTGGATGCCGTTGTAGAATGGCGGCATCGTCTCGGTGCTCACCAGGTTACTGGTGTCCTTGCTCCACATCGTCAGTTCCAGGGCGTAGATCTCACTGAACTGCTGTTTCAGTCCGAACTCGTACTGGACCGTCTTCTCACTCTCCAGGTTCGGGTTCCCGATCAGAGGCGGACCCGTCCCCAGCAGGTTGTCGGGGAAGAACTGGTTGTCGTACTGGGGGTTCTGGTAGAAGTGCCCGTAGTTGAAGTAGACCACAGCCTGGTCGGTCACCGGGTGCGAGATCCCGAACCGGGGCGAGATCTGGCTGCGCAACTTGGCAACGTCCACCGGCGGCGCGGCGCCCGAAGGCGGGTCGGTGAGGGCCGGGTAGATTACCAGCTCGTCGTCGTCGGGGTCGTTGGGGTCCCCGTAGTTGATGGGATCACGGGGGTCGATCCACCATGGCTGGTCCCCGGCCCGGGCGGCGTCGTAGCGGAACCCGGCGTTCAGGATCAGGAAGTCGTACTCGACCTTGTCCTGGAGGTACAGGCCTATCTCCCAGGGGCTCTTCCGGTAGTTGGCGTTCTGGAAGGGATTAGTCAGCCAGGGGGCTTCGATGGTCCGGTTAGTGATCGTCAGTGCGTTGTAGAGCACTCCCGCCTTCACCTGGTGGTGGGTACTGACCTGGGCCGTGATGTCACCCTTCAAGGTGCGGGTGATGTCGTCCTGCTTCTGCCACCACAGACCCGATCCGTCCGCACCCAATCCGGCGCTTCCACGGTCGCTCACCCAGCCATAGCGACGCAGGTAGGGATCACCCCCGTTGTACGGGGTGGGCACCAGGGTCACCTGGACCATGGGATCCTCGGGCTGCCAGACATTGCGGCCGCTGGTCGGATCCACATCGACGTAGCGGTAGTCGAACGTGGGTGCCCAGCCGTCCCGGGCATAAGGCCAGTCGGCCACGTCGTTAACCCAGCGCTTCGAACGGTTGGTCCGGTAGTAGTTGTAGGAGGACCCGCGTACGCTGTAGAAAGTGGTCGAGTTCAATTGCTGGGTCCAGACGAAGGCCAGGCGCCGGTTGTTCTCGAACAGGATCTCCTTCTCGTTGAAGAAGGCGCTCTCACCGGTACGCGAGATGACGTCCTCGTCGCCGTCGATGATCGGCTCACCCGTGACCGGGTCGGTCGGGGTATCGTAACGAGGCGTCCCCCAGACGGCGTTGTCCTGGATGTAGGAGGGGATCCCGAAGAAGGTCGAGAACCGTGAGTCCCACCGGTAGGGCATGGTCCAGCGGCCGTTCAGCTGACTCGAGAGGTTCAGCTTCATGCTCGGGCTGAACTTGTAGGTCAGGTTGAGCATGCCGTTCCACTGGTCGTTGAAGCCGTAGCCCAGCCAGCCGCTGTAGATGTCCAGGGGGTGGATACGCCGGTTGGGTGCGAACTCGGTG
>CAYUVJ010000497.1:0-1990 GCA_964447955.1 uncultured Gemmatimonadota bacterium | reverse complement strand
TGATGAGGCCGGCCATCAGCATCAGCAGCATGATGATGAAGCCCCAGATCCCCTTGGCGCTCTCCATGAGCTGGAGCAGGGGGCCCTGGTCGCTCCAGGAGCGCACATCGAGTCCCCCCGCGACCAGGGGATCGAGTTCCTCCTTGAGCACGCCGGCCAGGACGTCGGCCTGATCCACATCGCGGGCGAAGACGAGGATCTCGGTGGCCGCGTCGTCCAGGAAGGTCATGTACTGGGCTTGGTCGAGCGCCAGCACCAGGAA
Organism: uncultured Gemmatimonadota bacterium; assembly: GCA_964447955.1. GTDB lineage: Bacteria > Blakebacterota > Blakebacteria > Blakebacterales > CAYUVJ01 > CAYUVJ01. The sequence goes on along the minus strand of CAYUVJ010000497.1, from coordinate 1,728 downwards.
GGCCTCGTCGAGATAGCCGAGCCCCGATCGGATCAGTCCGCTGATGCGGCAGCGCAGTCCGCCCAGCGAGCGGTAGGCGGTCTGACCCAGCAGGGTCAGGGTGTCCCCGACCGCCACCTCCAGCCGCTCGGCCAGGCCGGTCCCCACCAGCGCCTCGGGCTCGCCGGGCAGAGGGAGCCGTCCGGAGACCAGCATGCCGGCCGGCCGCAGGTAGTCGGCCTCCCGCTCCAGGTCGATGCCATAGACCAGGGCGGGTCGGTTGGAGTCCCCGCCGTCCACCAGGGCCGCGGTCCGGATACGCGGCACCGCCCCGGACACCGCCGGGTGACTGCAGATGAGCGGCAGCAGCTCGGGAAGATAGGGGACGTTCATGTGCAGGGGGAGGAAACGTTCCCGGTCGACGTACCCGGGAGCGGTGATGCGCACATGGCCGGTCTGGGTCCGGGCGTAGGTGTCGATCACGTTGTCGAGCAGGCCGCCGATGTAGGCGAAGGCGAAGACCAGGGCGGCCGAAGCCACCAGGACCGCGCTCATCGTGAGCAGGGTCCGGCGGGTGTTGCGGCGCAGGTTGCGCCCTGCCAGCCGGAGCAGGGGGGGACGGGGGCGGGTCTCAGACATGACGCAGCGCCTCGGCCGGGTCGAGCTGGCTGGCCCGGGCGGCCGGGTAGAGGGCGGCCAGGGTGGCCAGCACCGCGGTGATCGCCATCACCCCCAGCATCCAGAAGACCTTGAGGGCCGGATAGACCACGTTGTTGACCGGATAGCCGATGTCCATGTCGCCGAACATGGCGGAGAAATCGATCCCCTTCGTGGCCAGCCAGCCGATGAGCCCGAGGGCCAGCAGACTGCCCAGCACCCCGCCGGCCAGGCCGGTCATCGCCCCCTCGGCCAGGAAGAGCCGCCGAACCCCGGCTGGGCGCAGACCGATGGCCATGAGGGCCCCGATCTCCCGGGTCCGCTCGAAGGTGGCCATCAGGATGGTGTTGGTGATCCCTACCAGGGCCATGAGCACGAACAGGGAGAGGAAGACGGTCTGGCCGGTCCGCTTCATCTGGGTCAGGGCGATGAAACTCTCCTCGATCTCCTTCCAGCTCCGCACGTCCATGCCGGGGACCTCTTCCAGCCGCCGGCGCAGTCGGGTCAGGGTGGCCACCTCGCGGGCCGAGGGCCGGAAACGCACCGCGACCTCGGTGACCATCCCCTCCATGTCGAGCATCCGCTCGGCGGTGTCCAGCGGCATCATCAGCGCGGTGCCGTCGATGAGCGGGTTGCCGGTGGAGACCAGCCCGGTCACCGGCAGGTCGAGCGCCTCGTAGGCCCCACCGCGGGTCTTGGCCAGGACGGTCAGCCAATCCCCAACCGCGACCGGGAAGAGCTTGGCCAGATCGACCCCCAGCAGCAGCCCGTCCTCACCGGGCTGGAGGTAGGCGCCGGCCACCACCGCCTGGGGGATGCGGAAGACGTCCGCATCGCTCCCCTGCAGGTCGATCCCGATCCCGGTCACCGGGAGCTGTTCGCTGCCGTCGGAGAGCTGGGCCGAGAAACTGAGCCGGGGGGTGGTGGCCGCTACACCGACCACCCCGGCGATGACCGCCCGCACCCGGGCGGGGTCGTCCAGCACCCGGTCGAGCGGGAACTCCTCACGCTCGCCGTAGTAGCCGGCGGCGAAGACCTTGGCGTGGGCGGTCTGGTAGTCGATCAGGTTGTCGAAGGACTGGCGCTCCAGGC
>CAYUVJ010000496.1:0-2000 GCA_964447955.1 uncultured Gemmatimonadota bacterium | reverse complement strand
GGACCCAGCTACTCTCGATGATGGCGTCAATCTCACGCTTGGCCGTCGAATTCAGTCCGGCGGCTCGCAGGTAGTGGGTGCGGGCTTCAGCCCACCTGCGCCCGGTCATGTCCACATCACCGAGCAGTTTCCACCCCTCAGCGTTTTCCGGATAGAGTTGCGTCGCCCTCTCGAGTGACGCTCGGGCGTTGGCCCAGTCTTTGTTCCGGATATAGAGCTTCGCCGAGGTCACCTCAGGCGGTGCGCAACCGACCAGGACGACCACCAGGGTCACCAGGGCCACGCCGGTACGGAAGACGGACTTCTTCATGCTGGAAACGGCCTCCTTCCACCCGTTGTCAGCGGGCGGATCTGGCGCAACCCGACGCACAGCCGGTGCGCGCTCCACCGATAAGTATCCTGCCAAAGATACGAACCGCTCCCCCCAGCGGCAACCATGGTCTACCGCTTCATCGGGTACCCAGAAGCGCTTCGATCCCTTCCTTATTGACGGGCGAGACGATCCCGCGTTCAGTGACGATCGCCCGGATCAGATCAGCCGGGGTCACATCGAAGGCGGGCGACCAGACCGGGGTACCAGCCGGGGCGACCGACACGCCTCCCCAACGGACCACTTCCTCGGCCGATCGCTCTTCCACCGGGATCCCCGATCCATCGGGCAGATCCGGGTCGAAGGTGCTCAGCGGTGCCGCTACGTAGAAGGGGACTTCGTCGGCCCGGGCATGCCGGGCCAGGGCCAGCGTACCGATCTTGTTGGCCACGTCCCCGTTGGCGGCGATCCGATCGGCCCCCGTGATTACCGCCCCCACCCGCCCCTGCTTCAACAGGAAGGCGGCCGCCGAATCCACGACCAGGGTGTGCGGTATACCCAACCGTCCGAGTTCCCAGGTCGTCAACCTCGCCCCCTGCAACAGGGGACGGGTCTCGGTCGCGAAGACGTGGACGATCCGTCCCTTCTCCCAGGCCGCCCGGATCACCCCCAGGGCGGTCCCCCCTCCCCCGGTGGCCAGGGCCCCGGTGTTGCAGTGGGTCAGGACCGCGGAGCCTTCCGGGAACAGGTCGCTACCGTGTTCGGCCATCGCCCGGCTGCGGGCCAGGTCGTCCTCGTGGAGGGCCAGGGCCCGGTCCCGGAGCCGCTCGGCCAGATGCTCGGGAGGCTCCTCGGCCGCCAACCACTCCGCGACCGACCGGTGCATCTCCTTAAGCGCCCAGAACAGGTTCACGGCCGTCGGCCGGGTTGCGGCAAGGAGCTGTTCAGCCTTCGCCAACCGCTGCCGCAGGGCTTTCGGGTCGAGACCTTCCTCCACCCCGCGACGGGCGGCCAGGGACATTCCATAGGCGGCCGCCAGACCGATGGCCGGGGCGCCCCGCACCCGCAGGGAGCGGATCGCTTCAGCCACCCCGTTCTCCTCGACCAACTCTATCCAGCACTCCTCGAGCGGCAGGCGGGTCTGGTCGAGAAGATACAGACGGCCGTCCACCCAGTGCAGCGGGCGCAAGTCGGTTCCGGGGTCCGCGGGCGGGATGGTCGGGTTCACATCTGCTCGGGAGCGTTCACGCCCAACAGGGTCAGTCCGTTGGCCAGGGTGAGGCGGATACCCTCGCAGAGGGCGAGCCGGGCCGCCTGGAGTCCGGATTCGACCCCCAGGACCCGATGATTGTGGTAAAAGGGATGGAAGGCAGCGGCCAGATCGCGCAACCAGGTCGTCAGACGCTGCGGTTCAAAGGTCTCGGCCGCGTCGGCGACGGTCTCCGGGAAGTCGGCGATCAGCCGGAGGAGGGTCCGCTCCTCCGGCTCGATCAGTCCGCCCAGGTCGGCTTCCCGGACCTGTTGGTCGGGATCGATGCCCTCCTCTCGGGCCCGTTCCAGGATGCTGCAGATACGCGCGTGAGCGTACTGGACATAATAGACGGGGTTCTCCTCACTGCGAGCTACCGCCAGGTCCAGGTCGAAATCGAGGTGCGTGCTGGTCCCGCGCATGAGGAAGAAGAACCGGGTG
>CAYUVJ010000495.1:0-2013 GCA_964447955.1 uncultured Gemmatimonadota bacterium | reverse complement strand
TCACCACTCCTCGCCCTGGCGCTGCTGCTGGCCGTCGCCGGTGAGGCGGCGGGTCAGGAGGCATCCTCGGCAGCCCTGCTCGGGACCGGGATCACGGCCGAATACGGACTCGGAGCCTACGCGGTCACCGATGAGTACTTCTCGACCGGGAAATACTCGGGGACGCTGCCGTACCTGCGGGTGAACTGGAGCCGGGCTCACGAGAAGGCGATCTATGAGCTGGGCGTGGAAGCCCGCACCTCCTCGCAGATCCGGAACTACTCCGTCGCGACCACCATCACCCAGTTCTCCTTAATCCAGGGCTTCCTCTATCCCCTGCCGCGGATAACCGTGTTGGGTAAGGATCTCCACCTTTTCCTCGGACCCTGCAGCGAGATCTTCCTTCTCATGAACACTCAGGATCTGGCGGTCTCGGCCCTCGGTTTCGGGCTGTCGATCTCAGCTCTGATCTCCCTCGGGGTCTGGGCCGAATTCGTCGTGCCCCTGTCATCGAAGCTGAGTGTCGAGGGTGCGGCCCGGGCGGGATTGCTCTCGCTGGGCGTGCGCGCGGTGGATGAAGAGATGAACGATGACGCCGCCAATCCGAAACTGCTGACCGCCCTGGCCGGCACCAACGCCGCTCTGCGGCTGGGGCTCGGCTACCGGCTTTCCGGAGCGTTTTCGGCTCGGCTCGCCTATCAGTTCTCGCTCACGCGGATCAGGCCCTGGACGCCGCTGCTGGCCGCCAGCGACACCGTCCTCGCCGGTCTGACCTGGAGCTTCTGAGATGGTATGGAGGAGAGGAACCGCCGGCCGGTTGAGCCTGTTCCTGCCCGTCCTCGTCCTTACGGCCTGCACCGGCCTGATCGTGAAACCGCCGCAGGAGAACCTGAACGTCGCAGATTTCGAGGCGGTCTGGTCGACGGTGGATGAGTACTACCCCTGCCTCGAGTTCAAGGGCATCGACTGGGATTCCCTCTACACCGTGTATCTGCCCCGCGCTGAAGCGGCCCGGGGGGATGAGTTCTACCGGGTGCTGCACGACCTGCTCGGTGAGCTGCGTGACGGACATGTGAGGTACTTCACACCGGGAGGCAGCGAGCGCTACCCCTGGATCCCGCCTCGCCGGCGGCGTGATGAGGGGCTCTACAACCCGTTCGTGGTACGGAGGTATTTCGACCGCGACCTGGAGCTCTCTCCCAGCGGAAAGATCGAATACGGGATCCTCCCCGGGAACCTCGGCTATGTCTTCCTGGCCGATTTCCATGAAGACTTCCTGATCAGGGACTTCCCGGCCGTCATGTATCGGATGCTGGACACGGCCGGCCTGATCATCGACATCCGGCAGCGGGTCGGCGGATCCACCGCCAATGTCGCCGCCGTCGTCTCGTGCTTTCTCACCGCACCCCTGCCCTGGGTGACGTTCATCCGGGAGGGCGAGCCGATTCCGATCACCCCCGTCGAGCCTCGGGGCACTCCGGCGTATACGAACCCGGTGGTGGTTCTGATCAACGGTCTCACCTTCAGCGCCGGCGAGCTCTGTACCGAGATGCTCAAACAGCTCCCCCAGGTGACCGCGGTCGGCGACACCACCGGGGGTGGGGGGATCGGCGGCACCATCCCGGACACGAGCCGGCTCGTCCTGCCCAGCGGGAAGCGGTTCGAGATCAACTACCTCGACATCCACCGTTACGACGGCGAGCCGTTCGAATGGAACGGCGTGCCCCCCGATGTCAGGGTGGTCAATACGGCGGCCGATATAGCCGCTAGGCGGGACCTTCAGCTCGAGTTCGCGATCGAGCTGTTCGTTCCGGGCCGCCGGGGATCCGGCGGCGCACACCGGCCATGAAATAGCCCGTCCGGCGCTTCCCCCCTGAAGACCTGATTCCCTCCCCCCAGCGATGACAGGAAGTGCCCCCCGGCTCGAGGTCTACCCGATCGGGCGGCTGAATCGGATCAGGAGATTGCTTCAGGGCGCGATAGTGGCCGGCAGGAAAGACTTCGTCGGAAGTATAAAGTAGTTCGGCCTCAAGG
>CAYUVJ010000494.1:0-2016 GCA_964447955.1 uncultured Gemmatimonadota bacterium | reverse complement strand
CCATTCGGTGATGGAAAGACCGCTGTCTGTAAGCCGTGTCAGTCCGCCGACGACAATCATGGCCATAACCAGAATAAACAGGGCAGCAAGCCAGATGCGGATTGCGCCCCGTGCCCCTTGCCCGCCTCGGTCGATACCAGCTTCCGCACCCACCCCGAGACCGAGAAGGGGGGGGGGAGGATGAAGGCGTCCGTCCCCTGCGGGTCGCTGACGTTGAGAACCTCCACCAGGAAAGGCCAGGGCGTTCCGAAAGTCTCGATCCGGCTGTCCAGCACGATCCGGGCGCTCAGTTCGATACCCGGCTCGGGGAAGGGGGGCAGGCTCTCCTGACAGGCGGTGGCAGCCAGCAGGAGGAATGCCGGCAGGAGCAGCAAGCTGTTACGGCGTGGGTGTTCCATCAGAACCGCACCTCCAGTCCGAGCCGGGTGCGGCGCCCCGGACGCCAGGCCCCGGGATCCCCCAGCTCGCCTCCGATCCGGCCGTCACTGGAGATCCATTCGATGTTCTTCCGGTCGGTCAGGTTGCGCACATCGCAGAACAGACCCACCCGGATATCGCCCCGCTGGGTGGAACGCACCGCCCAGTCCCGGCTGATCCGCAGGTCGACCTGCAGGATGTCCCGCATCCGCGCATCGTTGGGGATGACCACGGTCCCTACAGGGAGCACCCCGGTGGGGGAGGGAGCGTAGGTGTAGGGGCGGGGGCTGTTGTAGCGTCCGACCACGGCGAAGACCGCTCCCCGGACCTCGGCATTGACCTCGAGGGTCAGAGTGTGTCGCTGGTCCCAGGAGAGGTAGTGCATGGCCCGGGGCGGTTCGAATCCCCACTGCAGGTAGTTCAGACCGGAGAGTTCGGTACTGGCATGCCCCCGGGCGATCATGAAGGTGTAGGCCCCACGGATCCCAACTCCAGCCGCGGTCTGGTGCTCGAGGGCAAGTTCCAGTCCCGAGGAGCGGGCCAGGGGGAGGTTGACGTATTGGGTGAACCCGTCCTCCAGGGCCCGGGAGTCGGCGGCCAGGAAGGTCTTGGTGTCGACCAGCCGGTACGACTCCTTGAAGAAGCCGGTGACCGAACCCACGGTGACCGGGCTGAACTCCCGGCGGAAGCTGAACTCGTAGGCCTTGGTCCGCTGGTGCTTGAGGTCGGGGTTGCCGACCAGGACCCGCAGCCCGCGGGTGAGATCGACGTTCAGACCGGAGTAGAGCTGGTCGAAGAGGGGCACCTGGAAAAAGAGCCCGTAGTTGAAGAGGAACCAGGTCCGCTCGTCCACCGGGAAAGCCATCCCGACCCGGGGGCTCAGCTGGGCCTTACGGCCGGCCGGGACCCAACCGGTGATCTGCTGTTCGAACTCTTCGGCGGTGACCGGGACCCACTCCATGAGGGGTCGGCTGGCCCGCGGGTCGAGCCAGTCGTAGCGCAGGCCGACCTTCAGGACAAGTCCCTCTTCGGCTTCGTAGGTGTCCTGCAGGAAGACCGCTCCGATACGGGGGAAGTAGCGATAGTCGTAGGAGAAGTCCAGGGGCGGGTCCTCCGGCAGGGGGAGTCCGTAGAAGGTCGTCTGTGGTTCGACCTTGAGCAGGTCGGCCGACAGGGCGTACCAGGAATGCTCGAATCCCGCTTTGAGACGGTGCCGACCGAGCTGGCCGGTCATACTGCCGCGGAAGGTGTTGATCCGTTGACTGCCCCGGTAGCGCCAGAGCCGGTTGCCGCTCTCGACCCACTGGAGGAAGGGATCGTACTCCCAGCCGGGGAGCGCCAGCAGGTCCTCCTCGCTTCCCTCGGCGACCCCCCGACCGACCAGCAGTCGGGAGAGATGAAGCTCGTAGAAGACCAGCGGGGAGACCATGTGGTTGAGACCCACCGACCAACGTTGGGTGTCCCGCCAGGTCTTCGGGAGGCCGGCCAGGTTGCGCCGCCAGCGCCATTCGTACCCGTGTTCCCACGCCCGGCTCGAGACCGCCTCGGCGGTCAGGCGCAGGGTCGGTCCGGCATAGGCGTCCAGTCGGGCGAACAGGT
>CAYUVJ010000493.1:0-2019 GCA_964447955.1 uncultured Gemmatimonadota bacterium | reverse complement strand
CCCCTGGGCCATCATCTACCTGTACGAGGTCGAAGCCGGACACGGGCTGATGACCTTCGTGAAGATGCTGATCTTCATCGGCATCCTTTTCCTCGGGCTGGTCTACGCCTGGGCCAAGGGAGACCTGGACTGGGTCAAACCCCAGCCCGTCTTCACGGCCGACGATGTAGGCCTGCCGCCCCAGGCGGTCTTCAAGCACCACGCCGCCCGTACCTCCGCCCCCTCCACTGGAGCGTGATCCAGCATGGCTGACGCCAAGACGCCCCGGAACGTCGAGACCGGCTTCATCGAGGTCAAGGACGTCAAGGCGATCGGCGAGGACCCGGCTACCGATGCCGCGCGCCTCGCCGTGGATCGCCCGCCCTATGACCTGCCTCCTCCGGAGGCCACCCCGGGCATGCCCTCGCTGGTGCGCAAGCTCAGCGAATCGATGCTCTTCACTTCGGTCGACAAGCTGCTCTCCTGGGGCCGGGCTCGATCGATCTGGCCGCTGGGATTCGGTCTGGCCTGCTGTGCCATCGAGATGATGGCCACGCTGGCCACCCGTTTCGACATCTCCCGGCACGGGTACGAGGCGATGCGCAACACCCCCCGGCAGAGTGATGTGATGATCGTGGCCGGCACAGTGACCTACAAGATGGGACTACGCATCAAGCGGCTCTACGAACAGATGCCCGAACCCCGCTACGTGATCAGTATGGGTTCCTGTGCCAACTGCGGCGGACCTTACTGGAAGCACGGCTACCACGTGGTCAAGGGGGTCGACAAGATCATCCCGGTCGATGTCTACGTCCCCGGTTGCCCTCCCCGGCCCGAGACCCTGATCGAGGGTTTCCTGCTGCTCAAGAAGAAGATCGGGCAGGAGCGGATACTGGGATACAAGATCGGTTCGCTCTGGACCCCCGAGGTGGCCGCCGGCGCCGAGGGCTCCGAGACCATCAGGGTCCGGCAGCAGACCTTGTCCGACGACCCGATGAAGAACCGTCCGAAATATCCCAACAGCGACGAGTTCGCGATGCTGGCCAACAAGGAAGACTGAGGGATGAGCGAGAAGACAGAGGAACGCGCCCCCGCCCCCTGGGTCTCCGAGGAGACGGCCGCCCGTCTGCTGGCCGCCCGATCGGGGGACAAGTGCACGGTCGAGGAGGACAAGCACGACCCGACGGTGACGCTGGACGCCTCGATCTGGCTCGAGACGGCCCGCTATCTCAAGGACGAGCTCAACTTCGAGACCTGTCATCTGGTCACCGGGATCGACCGGGGGCCCGAAGACGGCCACCTCGAGGTGCTCTACTCCCTGTACAGCCGTAACCGGGCCGAATGGCTCCACGTGCGCATCCCGCTGCCGCGCGGCAGCGTGGATGCATTGCCCGAGCTGGACAGCGTCGCGCTGGTCTGGCGGGCCGCCGACTGGCATGAGCGGGAGACCTACGACCTGGTCGGTGTGCGGTTCAAGGGGCACCCCGACCACCGGCGGATGTTCCTCCCCGAGGACTGGGACGGACACCCGCTGCGCAAGGATTACACCTACCCGCTGGAGTACCACGGGATCCCGGACGTCTACCGCATGCCCGGGAGCATCCTCTATGAAGCGCCCGCCGAGGCGGCCACCGAGGGGGGGGAAGCCTGACCGTGGAACAGATCATCCACAAGGACTTCTATCTCGGCCGGCTCGAAGACCCCGGCCAGGAGTGGCTGGCCCAGGAGATGACCATCAACATGGGTCCGCAGCATCCCTCGACCCATGGGGTACTGCGGCTCGAGATCGACACCGACGCCATCGATCGCGCGCTCACTGAAGGCGCCGGCTACCTGCACCGGAACTTCGAGAAACACGCCGAGAACGAGAACTACCAGCAGGTGGTCCCCTACACCGACCGGCTCGACTACCTGGCTGCGATGAGCATGGATTACGGCTGGGTCCTCACCGTCGAGAAACTGATGGGCCTGCAGATCAGCGAACGGGTGTTGAAGTTGCGCATCCTCTTCGCCGAGCTGCAGCGCATAGCCAGCCACATG
>CAYUVJ010000492.1:0-2024 GCA_964447955.1 uncultured Gemmatimonadota bacterium | reverse complement strand
GCTGGATCGCCGCCGATGCGCCCCTCTCGACGCCCGTCCCGGCCGACCTGGTCGTCCCGGTGGCCCGCGAGTGTGTCGAGGCGAAGGTCAAGGGGATGGTGGTCATCACCGCCGGATTCCGGGAGATCGGCGGCAAGGGAATCGCCCGGGAAGAAGCTCTGCTCGAGGTCCTGGCCGGGACCGGCATCCGGATGGTCGGACCCAACTGTCTGGGAGTGACCAACACCCATCCCGACGTGAAGATGAACGCCTCGTTCGCCCCTTCGATGCCGCCGCCCGGACCGGTCGGTTTCATCAGCCAGTCAGGGGCCATGGGAGTGAGCATCCTCGACTATGCCAACAGCATGGGGATCGGGCTCTCCATGTTCGTCTCCAGCGGCAACAAGGCCGATGTCGGGGCCAACGATCTGCTGGCCTACTGGAAGGACGATCCCAACACCCGGCTGGTCCTGATGTACCTGGAGAGTTTCGAGGACCCGGCCCGCTTCGTACAGGTCTGCCGCGACCTGACCCCTGACAAACCGGTCTTCATCGTCAAGTCGGGACGAACCGGGGCCGGTCAGCGGGCCGCCGCCTCGCATACCGGCGCCCTGGCCCAGACCGAACTGGCTACCGACGCCCTGATCACTCAGGCCGGCGCCATGCACGCCCATTCGGTCAACGAACTCTTCGATTACGCTATGGCCTTCTCCAACCAGCCGCTGCCGGCCGGCAACCGGGTGGCCATCGTGACCAACGCCGGAGGGCCCGGCATCATCATCGCCGATGCCTGCGAGGGGGCCGGGCTGGATGTGGTCGAACTGACCGAGGGGACCAAGACCAAACTGCGTTCGCGCCTGCCCGAGGAGGCCAGCGTTCACAACCCGGTCGACCTGATCGCCAGCGCCGACGCCGAGATCTACGAGTATGCGCTCGCCTGTGTGGTGGCCGACCCGGGGGTGGATGCCACCATTGCCGCCTTCGTCCCGCCGCTGGGCATCCACACCGAGGACATCGCCCGCTCCATCGTCCGGGTCAACGGCAAGTACCCGGAGAAACCGATGCTGGCCGTACTGATGGGCCAGCGCGGTCTGCCGGCCGGGATGGCCCAGCTCCACGAGGCGGGCGTCCCCGGCTACATCTTTCCGGAATCGGCCGCCCGGGCCCTGGGCGAGATGTGGCGCTATACCCAGCGCAAGTCCCGCTCACGGGGTGAGGTCGTCTCCTTCGAGGTGGATGATGAGACGGTGGCCGGGATCATCGCGGCCACCCTGACCCGCGGGGAGAACAAGCTGAGTGAACCGGATGCCATCCGGGTGCTGGAAGCCTATGGGATCCCGGTCTGCCCCTGGGCTTACGTGCCCTATGAGGGAGGTGGAGACTTCGCCGCCCGGGCCTCGGCCGCAGCCACGGACATCGGATTTCCGACGGCGCTGAAAGTGGTCAGTCCGCGGATCGTCCACAAGACCGATGTCGGCGGGGTACGGTTGGGCCTGGAGGACCTCGACTCGGTAGGCCGGGCGGCCGACGAGGTCGTCCAGCGGATCGGTGCTCAGACCGACAGCGTCGACGGAGTGCTCATTCAGCAGATGGCGACCCCGGGCCTGGAGACCATCGTCGGCATCACCCGGATCCCGGGCGTGGGTCCGATGGTCATGTTCGGGCTGGGCGGGGTCTACGTCGAGGTCCTCAAGGACGTGGTCCTGCGACTCTGCCCTCTCTATGACAATGAGGCCCGTGAGATGCTCGGCGAGGTCAAGATGCGCCGACTGCTGGAAGGAGTGCGGGGAGAACCGGCCCGGGACCTGGAGGCCCTGGCCGGGACCATCCTGCGCGTGGGCCTGCTGGCCGAGCGGCACGAACACATCGTGGAGATGGACATCAACCCGCTGGTGGCCTACGAGCAGGGGGTGGTGGCCATCGACGCCCGCATCCAGGTGGAGTGAGAGGAGGCGGCCCACCCATGCCGCCGACCATCCATCATACCCACCCCCGGGCGAGGTCCTTCCTCGGACTCGTCCTGCTGCTGAGCGGACTCCACCTGT
>CAYUVJ010000491.1:0-2026 GCA_964447955.1 uncultured Gemmatimonadota bacterium | reverse complement strand
TCTCCATCAGGTCGTGGACGACGGTACAATCGAGCGCACCATAGGCCCGCTGCGGGTCGTAGAGTACGCCTTCCAGACCCGCCCGCCGCGCGCCCACCACATCGGTGCTGTAGTAGTCTCCGACGTGGATCACTTCCTGAGGTGCCATGTCCAGGGCTTCCAGGGCATGGCGGAAGATGACCGGGTCGGGTTTGGCCGCACCCACCCGTTCGGAGTCGACCAGCACGTCGAAGAAGCGCCCCCACCCCTGAGAGTCGATCATCGCGGCCAGACGTCCGTCGTTGTTCGATACGCAGGCCAGACGCTGGCCCAGCCCCTTGAGCTCCTCCAGGACCTCGGTGGCCCGGGGAGCCGCTTCGGTCCACATCCCGATCCCCTCCCGGTAACGTTCCCGCAGGCCCAGCAGGGAGGATTCGATCCACTCTTCATCCACTCCGAGCTGTTGGAAGAAGTGCCGATAGTAATCGATCCAGATCCCGTCGCGGACCCCCTCTTCCAGCACGATGGCATCGAACCAGGGCCGCATCCGGCTCTCGACCGCCACCACCGAGGCCCGGTCACCCGGCACCCCGGCTTCCGCCAGGAGTTCCAGATAGACCTCGTAGTCAGGGAAGAGGAGCGTGTGCCCCAGGTCGAAGGAGACGGCTCGGTACCGCATCGGGGCTCCCCGTCAGGAGGTGTGGGGTCAGGCCTGCGAGGAGGGGGCGGCCAGCAGATAGGCCTCCTGCTCCCCGGGCACCGGTCCGAAGTCGACCCCCTGGTAACCGGCCGCCAGGGCGGCCAGGAACGACTCCCGGGTGCGCATCCGCCAAGTCTCGGCTTCAGCGGGAGCGGAGCGGCAGAGATCCAGGAAGCGGGGGGGGACCGGTGCAATCAGGAATGGAGACCGGCGGGGGTCAAGGTCGTTCGGTCCAGAGGGGACGAACCGCCCCTCCCCGGCCGGTTCCAGCTCATAGAGAACGGGCGGGACCGACGGCAGACCCTCGAGCAGGGGGGACGGGCGGTCGGAGACCAGGGCCCGCACCCGGGGATCCTCCAGTTCCCAGTCGACCAGGAAACGGTCGGTCGGTTGGGTCCCGTGCAGGGGGCTCGAGGAGCGACCGTAGAAATCGATGTAGTAGCGGATGCAGCGGGCCCCCAGCAACCGGAGGTTGAAACGGGCGTTCGGGGCCATCAGCGGGTCGAAGGTCCAGCGGATACGCTGGAACCCGTTCTCCAGCGCCCAGGTGCGCTGGTAGAGCTTGAGCGCCCTCCCCAATCCCCGGCTGCGGTGTTCGGGATGTACCGCCGTCATCTGGGAGTAGAGCAGGAACTCGTCATCCTGGTGACCGGGGAAGGCGTAGGTGAAAGCGACCAGGGTTCCCTCCCGGAAAGCTCCCGCGACCAGTCCTCCCGCGTGGTTGGTCGCGATCAGGGTGGGGACGGGCACTACGTCGTCCTCGTGATAGCCCCAGGTGGCGGCCATGATGCTCTGGGCCGCCCGGAAATCGTCGATACTGTCGAGAGGTCGGATGTCGAGGGGAACGGTCATCGTCCGAGAAGTTAGTACCCCGACCCTACGGGGAGCAAGCAAGGGGAACTTGCATGTGACCGTTCGACACCCGAGTTTGTATGGATGGACTCTGCCCAATTGTCCCACCACGAAGACCATCTTACCCCGCGCACCCTGCTGGTAGCCGCCCTCGAGGCGGCGGGGACCTGCGGCAGCCTTCTGCGCGAGGCCTGGGCCCACCCCCGCGGCGCCTACGAGGAAAAAGCCCCGGGGGACCTGGTCTCGGAGGTGGACCGTGAATCCCAGCGGCTGGCCCGGGATACCCTGCTCGGTCATACCCCCGGTGCCGCCTTCCTGGGTGAGGAGGAGACCGGTGAGGACGTCCCAGCCCCGGGCCCCCACACCGACGGTCTGATCTGGATCGTGGATCCGTTGGACGGCACCGCCAACTTCCTCCACCGTTTCCCCATGTTCGCCGTCTCGGTCGCCGCCGCCCGGGGGGATCGGCTGCAGGCGGCCGTGGTCTACAACCCG
>CAYUVJ010000490.1:0-2027 GCA_964447955.1 uncultured Gemmatimonadota bacterium | reverse complement strand
GTTGACCAGGATGTCGAGACCGCCGAACTCGGTGCTCAGGTCCGCGACCAGGGCTTCCCGGAACCGACCGTCGGTCAGGTCACCGGCCCGGATCATCAGTCGGCCCGATTGACCGTCCGTCTCGGCGGCCAGGGCCTCCAGTTCCGTGGTATTGCGTCCGGTGGCCAGTACCTCTCCACCGGCCGCCACCAGCAACCGGGCCGTGGCCCGGCCGATCCCGCTGCTGGCCCCGGTGACCAGCGCCCGCTTCCCCGTGAAATCCCACGTGATCATTGCCGTCTCCTCCTGGTGTGCCGGCCGGGTGCATCCGGGACCGACCGATCATCCGTCTCGTCACGCCGATCGTATCTTCCGCCACGCCCGGGGCTCGGACAACCCCGAAGTTCCCCGAATCCGGTTGCTGCCAAGGCGAGGAAACATACGTAATGTATATGGGACAGGGAGTCGGACCACACTCGACCACCCCGCAACCCCGACCCCCGAGACGATCCTATGTTGAACCGCACCCGACTGATCTTCTCAAGGTCCCCCCGCACAGTCAGGTCGTCCCTTCTTCTGTTCTCTTGGTTGCTGCTGATCCCCCTCGGCCTGGCCCGTACGACCGCCGCGCAGACGACAGGGCGGATCGAAGGGACGGTCGTGGACGGTCGGACCGATTCCCCACTCCCCTCTGCCAATGTCTACCTCAAGGGACTGCAGCGCGGCGCCTTCTCGGATCGGGAGGGACGGTTCCTCATCGTCGACCTGCCCGCCCTGGATGACGTGCTGGTGGTGACCTACCTGGGCTTCGCCACCCAGGAGATCCCGGTGCGGTTGACCGCGGGCGAGCGACGCCGCTTCGAGGTGGTGCTGGAACCGGTGACCCTCGAGATGCGCAACATCACGGTCACCGCCGGTCGGCGCTACGAGTCGGAGTTCCGCACCCAGAAGGCGGTCTCGGTGGCCGACGAAGAGACCATCGCCAACCGTCCGGCCGGCTCGACCGGCGACGCCCTGCGCGAGACCCCCGGGATCCTGGTCCAGAAGACCACCGCCGGACACGGTGCTCCTATCATCCGGGGGCTCATCGGTCAGAGCATCCTGCTGCTCTACAACGGGGTGCGGCTGAACAAGCCGACCTTCCGGCTGGGCGGCAACCAGTACCTGGAGACCGTGGATGCCGAGGCGCTGCGACGCATCGAGGTGGTCCGCGGGCCCGGTTCGGTGCTCTACGGTTCCGACGCCCTGGGCGGGGTGGTCAACCTGATCACCGCCCCGCCGGCCTTCACGGCCAACGGGATCTCCTGGCGTCCTCGCACCCGGCTCCGCTACACCTCGGCCGACGACGGCCGCTCGGCCCACCTGGGATTCGAATACGCCTCCCCCTCCTTCGCGGCCCAGGTCGGGGTGACCGGCCGTACGGTCGGCAACCTGGACCCCGGGGGTGTCATACCGGTACAGGATCCCACCGGATACAGCGAGTTGAGCGGGCACCTCATCAGTGCCTTCCGGCTGAGTGACCGGCAGACCCTGCGGGTCGACCTGCTGAAGGTGGCCCAGGACGAGGTCCCCCGGTACGACCAGTACGCCAGCGGGGAGTATGAGCTCTACCTCTATGACCCTCAGGACCGTTTCCTGGGGATGGTGGAGTACAGCCACCTGCAGCCGGCCTCATGGCTGAACAGGCTGGAATGGAACGTCTCGTTCCAGCGCGAACACGAGGGGCGCAACCAGCGGGAGACGGGATCGACGACCCTGCGCATCGACGATGACGTCATCAGCTCGGTCGGGACCTTCCTCCAGGCCACCTCGCTGGTGGCCGACCGGCATGCGGTCCGCTGGGGGATGGAGTTCTACTACGACCGGGTGCTGACCGGCCGGATCGACGTCAAGCCCGACACCGCGATCGTCAAGCGCGGGGCCTACCCCGACGACTCCCGCTTCCGGCAGACCGGACTCTTCGTGAGCGATGACGTGACCCTGGGCACGGCCACCGACCTCTCGCTCGGGCTGCGCTGGAGCGACATCTGGTACCGCTCGCCGCTGGA
>CAYUVJ010000489.1:0-2029 GCA_964447955.1 uncultured Gemmatimonadota bacterium | reverse complement strand
ATGCGGTCACCGTGGACGTCAAACACCTCCCCCTGCGGGTGCTCGACTACGACCACTCCCCGGAGAGCCGGCAGCTGATCGAACGCTTCCGCTTCCACGAGACCTTCGATCTGACGGGTGAGGTCGCCGGGCCGGTCCAGGTGCGGGAAGCGCTCGATGCCGGGACCGCCACCGCTGTGCTGGTCCTGCCGGCCGGCCTGGGCCGGTCGCTTGGCCGCCTGGAGACGGTGCGGGTGCAGATCCTGCTGGACGGGGTGGATTCCAACGCCGCCCTCATCGCCTACGCCCATGCCCGCGGCATCGTGGAGGACTTCACCTTTGACTTCATGCGCGACCGTCTCCAGGGGGAGCCCATCCCCGACCTGATGCCCCGATTGCAGATCTTCTACAATCCCGAGATGGAGAGCCGCTACTACATGGTCCCGGGGATCGTGGTCATGCTCCTGACCATGCTCACCAGCATCCTGACCGGTCTGGGGCTGGTGCGGGAACGCGAACAGGGGACCCTGGAGCAGCTCTCGGTGACCCCGATCCGTTCCTGGCAGCTCATGCTCGGCAAGACCCTCCCCTTCGTGGTCATCGCCTTCTTCGTCCTCGCCGTGGCGCTCTCGGTCGTACTGCTTTGGTACCGGGTCCCGATGCGCGGTTCCTGGCTGCTGCTGATCGTCTTTGCCCTCCTCTTCCTGCTCAACACCCTCAGCCTGGGCCTGCTCATCAGCACCATCGCCCATTCCCAGCAGCAGGCCCTCTTCATGGCCTGGTTCGTGAACGTCTTCGCCATCATCATGTCGGGCTTCTTCTTCCCCATCGCCAACATGCCGCTGGCCCTGCAGCGGCTCACTCTGCTCAATCCGGTGCGCTACTTCCTGGCCATCGTGCGGGAACTCTTCCTCAAGGGGAGCGGGATCGAGGCCTTCCCGCTGGAGACGCTGGGACTGCTGGTGCTGGGACCGCTGGCCATCACCCTGGCCGCGCTCCGCTTCACCAAGCGGGCCCGCTGAGAACCGACCTGCCGCATTTCGGACTCCTGCGTCCGCTTTGAATAATAATGGTCGACAATCAAGGAATAAAAGACCTGCATGTCCGATTACCGATGAGAGGATGATGTACCGTATATGATTGTATAATAAGAAGATACATGGTCTTACAGGGGGAATCGGTTTGTTGACGGATACCCGTATTCGATCATGTATTATAAAAGAGGACAAAACACCCTGATATGTTACTTGCCCCTCCGCCGGGGCGGGAACGATACTGATACGGGATACACCTGCCCCGGTCTCGGTGAGCGCAAGAGACTGGAAGTCGCTGGTGACGGACGCTCGGTGGGATCAACGTCACCAGCCGGGCAGACCCGATCGGAAAGAACGGCGGATTCGCCCATTCCTTTACTGACGATGGGGGTGGCGGTCCTGGCGGTCGCGACGCTGGGACTGAGCGGTTGTGAGAAGGATGAGGGACCCAGCAACCACGCCCCGGAGATCGTCTCCATCAGTGCCCTTGAAGGTACCACCATCACCCAGAACCAGAGCGTGACCCTGGTCGCCGTCGTCACCGACGAGGACGGGGACACGGTCAACTTCGTGTGGAGCGCGCCCAGCGGCTCGCTCAACGCGACCGACAACGACACGGTCGTCTGGACGTCCACCGAGACCGAGGGCATCGTCACCATCTCCCTGCGGGTGGATGATGACGAGAATGTCGCCAGCGGCAGCACCGACGTCCCGAGTGCCTACATGCTGGAAGAAGGCGGTTTCTGAGGTCTTCTGCCTGAAGACGGAGCGGGCGATCGCTCCGAGTCGTGAAGAAGGGCCCCCGATCCTCCGACCGGGGGCCCTTCGTTATCACCGGTCCGGGACGAAGAAAGGGGGCCGGAGCCCCCCTTCCTCGTACTTCTTGCCACTGCCTATGTCCTGCCTTCACCTCGGGTCGGGCCCGGGGCGGGACCATGCGGTCCCGCCCCCGCTCCCTAGTCTAGAACCCGATGCTCAGGAAGAACTGGTTGACCGTGCCCAGGTCCCCGTAGTTC
>CAYUVJ010000488.1:0-2034 GCA_964447955.1 uncultured Gemmatimonadota bacterium | reverse complement strand
GGAATATGAAACTGTCACGATAGACAAATTTGTTGTCCAAGAGATCGAACCTGGAGAACCGATGAAACTCGGTATCCAGCACCCACAGCATTCCGCTCGATTCATCAAATCCGATACTACTTGGACGTATGAACTCCCCTGCACCCCGACCATGCGAACCAATGATCTGGAGAACATCTCCCTTCGTAGTTACGCGGAGTATTCGAGAGTTGAACGAATCCGAGATGAAGATCTCATCATGGTCTCCCCAGATCATGCCTGAAGATCCAGTTCCTGCAGTCCTCCCAAGGAACTGGGACTCCTTTCGCATCAGCGTCTCAGGATCCCAGCTTTGGCGATAGGACAGCGCTATCCCCTCTTGACCGATTATGATGGCCGGACTGCCCATTGTGGATAATAGGAGTATTCCAAGCAAGGGGACGGACTTGGCCCCTGATCTTCCCATGCCATAGAACTGCCTCATCGTGTACCTATCGCACCAGTGTCATGTGCAAGAGTCCTGTCAGAGTCTGGTCGCTGAGTCCTAATGTTCTAAGCGCCCAGGACGCTGCCCGGTCTGATTCGATTATTCTATCCAGTCTCCACATCGATAGCAGGCATAATTGCAGTCAAGCCAGGAATAGACTTCTTCGCCACCAACTTCGTACAGACAGTATCCATTTGGGGGCCGCAGATTCCTGCTTGTGCATAAATCCAACGAGGGTCTTCAGAATCACACTGAAGTTCTGCACAATTCCATCCATACCGTGAGAGTGTTTATCGGATACGGCCTTCATCGGAGTCAGGTATGATCATTCTTCCCCGGCCGCCAGTTGGCCAAGTAGCGCATCCCGGGGACCTGCTCCACGATGCCGTCCATCTCCAGTTCCAGCAGCAGGACCAGCACCCGGGGGGCTGCCAGGCCGGTCCGGTGGCAGAGTTCGTCCACGTGCCGGGGCTCGGTGTCCAGGCTCTCCACGATCGCGACCGCGTCGGGGCCGAGTTCCCGCAGGCGGCTTTCCGCCGCCCTCTGCAGCAGGCGGGCCCGCTCGTCCAGGGCGGCCTGCAGGCGGGGGGTTCCCTCCGGGAAGAGTTCGGTCAGCACGTCCCAGGCCCCCCGGCAGAGCGCCGCCCCTTCGCGGATGAGCTTATGGGGGAGCTCGGTCTGTTCCTCCCCCGGACGTCCCGGCACCGCCAGAAGGTGCCGCTGGTAGTCCCCGGCGAAGTCGGCGGTGTGCCGGGCTCCGCTCTCCTCGGCCCCCTCGACCACCACCACCGCCCGGGCCAGCCCGGCGATGATGCGGTTGCGCGGCACGAAGGTGTGCTTGCGGGCCGGCACCCCGGGGGGGTACTCGCTGACCAGCGCCCCGCCGGAGGCGGTGATGCGGTCGGCCAGCTTCCGGTTCCCGGAGGGGTGGACCGTGTCCAGCCCGTGGGCCAGCACAGCCACCGTGCGCCCCTTCCCCTCCAGGCACCCCTGGTGGGCGCAGGTGTCGATCCCGTCGGCCAGACCCGAGACCACCACCAGCGGTACCCCTCCCAGGTCGCGCCCCAGCCGGCGGGTGAACTGTTCCCCCCAGAGGGTGGGCCGGCGGGTGCCGACCACGGCCACCGCGGTCTCCCCGACCGCCACGAGCGCGGCCGCTTCCCCTGTGCGGAAGAGCACGACCGGCGCGTCGGGCACCCCGCCGGCCCGTGCCTCTGGGTAGTCGGGATAGCCCCACAAGTGGATCGAGATCTTGTACCGCTCCAGCTT
This sequence comes from uncultured Gemmatimonadota bacterium, assembly GCA_964447955.1. Taxonomy (GTDB): domain Bacteria; phylum Blakebacterota; class Blakebacteria; order Blakebacterales; family CAYUVJ01; genus CAYUVJ01. The sequence continues at coordinate 299 of CAYUVJ010000488.1, read as the reverse complement.
CCGTTCCAGGTCGGCCAGGGCGCGGGGCCCGGCCCGGCGCAGCCGCTCGGCGGTCCCGGATCCGATCCCGGGCAGTTCCTGGAGGGCCCGGCCGCCGTCGGCCAGGGCCCCCGCGAGGGAACCGAAGCGCTGCAGCAGGGGCCGGAGGGAACGGATGGAGAAACCCCCGGCCAGGGCGGCCTGCAGGGCGTCCTCGCGGGTGGGGAGGAGGGTCTCGGTGGTCGGGGCCGTCATGGGTGACCTGCCCTGGGGGGCGGGTCCGGTGAGGGGATATCAGTCTAACGGGTCGGGAAGGCGGC
>CAYUVJ010000487.1:0-2035 GCA_964447955.1 uncultured Gemmatimonadota bacterium | reverse complement strand
GTATCCCGGTCCTGCTGCGGGAGAATCTGTATCCCAACTACCTGACCGCCTGGCTGGCCGGGGGGGTGGTCCTGATCGATGGTCAGCAGGTCAGCGACCTGGCCGGTGACGGAGACGGCTGGGCCGAACCGGGGGAGACGATAGAACTCCGCCTGGAGTTGACCAACCCCGGGCAGACCCGTGCGGTCACCGGCGCGTCGGCCACGCTCACCCCCCTGGGAGATGACGCAACCCTCTTGACCGGCAGTGTCGACCTGGGAGACTTCGCGGTCGGGGAGCACCGTACCATGACCGACCCGTTCCGTTTCCGGGTCGAGGCGGTGGCCTCGGGACGGCACCTTGCGTTCGCCCTGCGCGTCCAGGCCGCCGGCGGGTACGTCCACACCGACACCATCGGGGTGTTTGTGGGTCAACCGGCCCTATTGCTGGACGAGGACTGGGAGAACCGGCCGGCCGAGCGTCCCGGCGGCGACTGGGAGGCCCAGCACGGCTGGTACCATGACGGCGGCTTCGAACGTTCCACCCGGCATGTCTATTCGGGGTCGTACGCCATGACCGACGCCCCGGGCGGGACGATCGATCAGACTTACGGCGACCTGGCCCGACTCGAACCAGTCGACCTGACCGGATATCACGGTGCCCGCCTGCGGTTCCTCAGCCGGCGCCGGGTGGCGCCCGACAACATCGCCCTGGTCACCGTGGGGACCGAACCCTATCCGTGGCCGGGAGAGGTGGACGAGGAGGATCGGGCCCCGATCGTCTACTACACCACCGGGGACCTGCCCGACTGGGAGGAGGTCGTCATCGACCTCACTCCCTACGTCGGGACCCCCGAGCTCTACCTGCGCTGGATCACCCTCTACGGAAGTAGTTCAATCGGTTCGGCCCAGGGCTGGAGTATCGACGAGGTGATGGTGGAGGCCTGGACCACGGCGGCCGGCGATGCGGCCGAGGCGGCGGTCCGCATAGACGTGGTCGGCCCCTACCCGAACCCGGCCAACCCGAACCAATCGGCGCCGGTTTTCCTGCAGGTCGACCTCTCCCATCTCGTCGACGCCTTCGTGCCGGTGCGGATCGAAGTCCTGGACGTGCGGGGACGCCGGGTCGCCTCCGTCTTCGAGGGTCAGGTCGAGACCCGTCTGGGGACCCGCTTCTTCCTCTGGGACGGGCGGGATGACAACGGCCGCCCGGTGGCCAGCGGGGTCTATCTGCTGCATGTGGATGCCGGCCGCCGTCAGATCAGCCGCAAGGTCGTGGTGCTGCGGTAGAGCTATTCGTGGCGCAGGGCCTCTACCGGATTCGTGGCCGCCGCCCGCCGGGCCAGCTGGAAGGTGGTCGCCACGGTGATCCCCACCATCAGGAATGCTACCCCGATGAAGGCTACCGGGTCGGTCGCCCCAACATCGAATAGATAGGCGCTGAACAGGCCGGTGACGGCTGCCGCCAGCCCCAGACCGATCACCACCCCGACCACCACCAGCTTGACCCCGTCCCACAGGACCAGTTGGACGACCTGCTTACGCAGAGCCCCCAGTGCGATCCGGATGCCGACCTCGCGCGTGCGCCGGGCCACGTCGAAGGCGATCACCCCGTAGAGCCCGGTGGTGCCCAGGAGCAGGGAGAGCAGCCCGAAGGCGGTCAGCATGGCGGTGATGGCCCGGGGGATGAAGAGCATCAGCTCGAACGTCTCCGGCACCGTGACCAGGGACATGATGGCCAGCTGGGGATCGGCCCGCCGCAGGGCCTCCCGGACCGGGCGCAGCAGCGCGCCACCGTCGGACTCGCTGCGGACCACCAGGGTGTGGAAGAAGAGGTTGTCCTGAGTGTTGGGAGTCCAGAGGAAGGAGCGCGGGTTCTCCCCCAGGGTGCGATACTTGCCATCCTGGGCCACGCCCACGATGAGCCGGGGTTCCTCCTCCTCGCCGTGCAGACGGACCTGGTGCCCGACCGCGCTCTCCCCCGGCCAGTAGCGTTCGGCGAAGGTCCGGTTGACGATGACCACCCGCTGGGAGGAGCGGTCGTCGGTGGCCAGGAA
>CAYUVJ010000486.1:0-2039 GCA_964447955.1 uncultured Gemmatimonadota bacterium | reverse complement strand
CCCTGGCGACCCGCATCGGCGAGACGGTGGAGCGGGCCCGCCAGGTGACCGAGGGCACCCTGGAGCAGGTGGAGGGGTTCAACGCCTCCATGGCCTCGGTGCGGGATAAGGCCGATCGGCTGGGGGTGCTCTTCGACGTGCTCGAGGAGGACCTGGAGAAGGCGACCCTGCGTCTGTTCTCCCTGGTGAGCGGACTGGGCCGGTTCCTGCGCACGCTGTTCCGGGGCCGGCCCGGGGAGTGAGGGCGACAAGACCCGTCTCCCACCGCGGGAGATGGATCCGTAGACGGAGACATACGAGTACCCGTGTCCGGCCTCCACGGCCGGACGCAACACGAGGAAGGTAGCCATGAGTCTCGGAAGCGGAAGGTTCGGGGCGTTCCTGTTCGGTGGTCTGGCCGGTTTCATCGCCGGTTTGGCCTATGCTCCCCGCCCGGGCAAGGAGACCCGGGAGATCTGGAAGGAGAAGGGGGAGGACGCCCGGGAGAAACTGGACGAGTTGAAGGAGAAGGCCGACGAACTGCTCGAGAAGATCGAGGAGGCCTGGGTATCGACCGAGGAATGGCGGAATCAGGCCCGGGACCGGGCGGTGGAACTTAAGGGCCAGGCCCAGGACTTGAGCATGAAGGCCGCCGAGGAGGCCGAGCACCTGACTGAGGAGGTCAAGGCCCGCTTCGCCGAGCTCCGTACCAGTCTGAAGGGCATCCATGAGGACATAGAAGGTGTGTCGCTGGACGAGGATGAAGACCGGGACGCCGCGCGACAAGCCCTCAAGGGACTGAAGAGCCGGATCCGGGTCGCTCGCTCGAGCTTCAAAGATGCTATGAAGCTCAAGGAAGAGGAACTCAAGGAGCGGATCGACGAGGTCGTGGAGACCAAGACCGAGGAGAAGGCGAGCCCGGCCAAGACGGCCAAGAAGAAGACCTCCTCGAGCAAGGCGGACAAGGACGAGGAATCGGACAAGGCGTGAGCCGGGCAGAGCGAAAGCGACCTCCGGCCGGCGCTGGGACCGAGCCGGACGCCGCTCCCCCGGTCGAGGAGGAAGGTCTTCCCCCGCCGCTCGAGGACGCGGGGGCCGAGCCGGGGGACGTGCTCGACCCCGACGCGGTGGCCGAAGCGACCCCTGAGCCATCCGGTGTCTGGGACTATCGGGACGCCGCCGAGCTGGCCGCCCGCTATGATGACCATCTGGCGGTCTACGCCATCCGTAACGACCAGGCCACCCGCCGTCGGAAGATCGCCCAGGAGGGGCGCCGGGAAGACTACCGCCTCCCCTTCCAGCGGGACCGGGACCGGATCGTGCACAGCCGGGCTTTCCGTCGCCTGAAGCACAAGACCCAGGTCTACATCTCCACCGGCGGGGATCATTACCGCACCCGACTCACCCATACCCTCGAGGTCGCCCAGCTGGCCCGTACCATCGGTCGGGCCCTGGGACTGAACGAGGACCTCATCGAGGCCATCGCCCTGGCCCACGACCTGGGGCACACCCCCTTCGGTCACTCTGGGGAGAAGGTCCTGCGGCGCATCATGTCGGGCGAGGACGACCTGGACGGGCTGGTGCGGCCCGAGGTGCGGTTCCGGCTGGGCGGGTTCAAGCACAACTACCAGAGTCTGCGGGTGATCGACCTGCTCGAGTCCCGCTACGACGCCCCCGGTCTCAACCTGACCGACCAGGTGCGCGAGGGAGTCCTCAAGCACACCGGATACCACCGCTCCAAGGTCTTCTGCGAGGTGGACACCCGCGGCTTCGACCTGGAGCGGGGGCTCCATCTGGAGGGCCAGGTGGTGGCCGCGGCCGACGAGATCGCCCAGCAGACGCACGACCTGGAGGACGGGCTGCGCGAACGGCAGGTCGATCTGGAGCGGGTCGAGGAACTGGCCATCGCCCGACTGGTCATCCGCAATATCCCCCGCTACGGACAGCAGTCCCGGCTGAGCCGGCAGAACAAGCTCGTACGCGGTCTCATCCACCTGCTGGTGACCAACACACTGGTCACCAGCCAGCGCCGCGTCGGCGGCTGGTGCGAACAGCAGGGG
>CAYUVJ010000485.1:0-2039 GCA_964447955.1 uncultured Gemmatimonadota bacterium | reverse complement strand
CTCCTCCTTCGACAGGCCTTCCCATTCCTGGGAGGAGAGGGGTTTACCGTCCTTTATCGGTAGGGTGAGGACCCCGCCACCGGACTGTTCGACCGAGAACCCGCGCTGGGTCGCTTCCTCCTTGAACTGTTCGAACAGCGCTTCCCGCTTCTCCTGGAGACCCTTCAGGAGCCGGGTCCGGCGTTCCTCGTAGACACTTCCCTCGAAGGCCTTCGGGATCTCCTGCTTGAGTTCCTCGAGCAGGGCTTCCATATCCCGTCTCAGCTCACAGCCGCGGCCGGCCGGGAGACGCAGGGCCCGGGGTTCGTCCGGCGAGTCGAAGTTGTGGACATAGCACCAGTCGTCGGGCACCGGGCGTTCGGCGGCGGCTTGGTTGACCGCGATCCGGACGCTGGTGTTCCGACCGGTCCCCGGTTCCCCGGCTACGAAGAGGTTGTATCCGTTCGCGCGGACCCCCAGGGCGAACTCGATCGCCCGGGCAGCCCGGGGCTGGCCGATGATCCCGATGTCGGGCTCGAAATCGGCGGTCGAATCGGCGGGCAGGAGGGAGGGATCGCAGCAGGCACGGAGGCGGTCAGGGGTCAGAGCGGCCGGCCTGTCGCGCATAGTGCTCTCCTGGATCGGGATGGTCCGTGGCCGCATGCTCCCATAGTGTGCCGTACCAGGGGCTCGCAGACCGCGGGCAACCTACCTTGGGTGCGCTGGGGGGGTCAAGACGTTTCGGGTGGGTCCGGGGACGGGGCTATCAGCGGCCGCTTACGTCCCTGAGCATACGTCGGGCAGTCTCCTTAAAAGCGTCGGACTCGCCCCAGATGACGGCGTTCTCGAAGGCCTGCCGCGCCTCTCCCCGGCGGTTCAGGCCGTAGTAGGCCATCCCCAGGTTGAACCACGCCTCGGCGTACTCGGGCCGCAGGATCAGGGCCCGCTGATACTGTTCGATAGCCCGTCGCTGATAGCCCTTCGAGAAGAGGGCATTGCCCAGACGGTAGTAGGCCACCGGGTCCCGGGGGTGGGTATCGATATGCCGCAGGAAGGCACGCTCGGCCTCGTCCATCCGGTTCTGCTCGATCAGCAGCAGTCCCAGGTCGAACTGGGCCTCGGTATAGGTAGGATCGATCCGGGATGCCCGCTGGTAAGCCTGGATGGCGGCCTCGACCTCGCCCCGCGCCTGCAGAAGCCGCCCGATGGCATGCTGGATGGCCGGATCGTCCGCATCCCGGCGGGCGGCCCGGCGCCAGAGAGTGAGCGCCCGGTCGGGTTCCCCTGCCTGCTCGGCGGCCCGGGCGGCCAGCCGGTAGACACGGACCTCGTCTGGGAGAGCCTGGAGGAGCAGCGGCAGGTTCTCACCCACCCGCAGCCAGAGCCCGGCTTCCGCCTGGAGTTCGGCCAGGGCCAACCGGTCCTGGGCCCGGTCGGGAACCATCTCCAGCAGCCGCCGGTAGGACTCCATCGCTTTCTGGTCCTCGCCCCGCAGCCGCTGGATGCCGGCCACCCGGGTGAGCAGTTCCGGATCGTCGGGACGTTCCTTGAGCGCCCGGCCGAAAGCGATGGCCGCTCCCCCGACGTCCCCGGCGGCCAGCAGCTCGTTCCCGTGGGCCATCAGTTCCTCAGGAGTCCGGGCACAGCCCGACAGGAGCAGAAGGGCGGCCATGACGGCCAGGATCCGATGGCGGGGGATATTTTCTCGTCGTCTGAACATGAACGTCTCAAGATAGGGATATGGTACCGATCAGGCCAGTCGCCTGTGATCACTGGTTAGACGTCCTTGTGCCGGTTCCCGTTCAGGTGTGGAATGGATCCCATGTGCATACCCAGACTTCGACCCCGGATGCTCTTTCTCCTTCTCCTCACTTTCCTGCCCGTCCGTAGTCTCCAGGCGCAGCCGGGATCGCCCGCCCGTCTGGATGTGGCGACCCTGGCCGATCCACTGGAGCGCTGGGAACAGGTGGGTGAAGGGGGGGGGGCCGAAGAGCCCCGTTATGCCTTCTATCAGACCCGCGGTCGCCCGACCTTCCTCCTCTCCTGGTGGGACGCTCAGG
>CAYUVJ010000484.1:0-2047 GCA_964447955.1 uncultured Gemmatimonadota bacterium | reverse complement strand
GGCCAACGCGGCCAAGGTGGTCAAGAGCTACCAGAACCAGATGTCCTGGTCCGGCCCACCCGACACGCCGCGGCTGAAGACGAACGGAGTGATGGCCGGTCGGGACCACCGGGTCTACGACAGCCATTTCCACCCCTATCCCATCTACTACGCGCCGAGTGGTCCGATCACGTTGTTCTGGGATGGGACGGCCTCGGAGTCCGCGAGCGACGCCATCACCGGGAACCAGGACTTCCAGGGCTACCGGATCTACAAGTCGGACGACCGGGGACGGACCTGGGGGGACCCGATCACCGATGAGAACGGCTCGACCGTGGGCCGAGTGGCGGCCGTGACCTTCGACCTCGTCGATGGGATCTCGGGCAAGGACCCGACGGGCGAAAAGAGTCTGGGCAACGACTCGGGGCTGCAGCACGAGTGGACCGACGAGAACGTGGTCGACGGGTTCGAGTACTGGTACGCCATCACGGCCTTCGACTACGACCCGGTCCAGGACCCGAAGGCGTACTCCTTCGAGTCCAGCGTCGGGGCCGACCCGACCACACCGAACGTGATCGCGGTCATCGCGGGTTCACGCCCGGCCGGCTACCTCTCCGGCATGATCGGCAGCGGGACGGCGGCGGCTGACACCGCGACCGTCTACCTGCCGGCCGAGCCGGAGCGTGAGACCAGCATTTTTATCGAGGTGGCGGACGACAACACCATCACCGGGCATGATTACTCGATCACGATCGCCGACAGCGCCGTCTACGGCTACAACAAGTACGACTATCTGGGCGGGCTGATGCTGCGGGACGAGACCCTGGGCGTGGACATGTTCACCGCTCCGATGCTGGGGAGCCGTCCCGAGTACGGGTTCGACAACATACCGGTGGTGGACGGCTTCCGCGTCCTGACCGTCGACCCGGTGGACAGCGGTGGCGACCCGGTGACCGATGGGGGCGTCTACGAGTTCGAGCAGACCACCGACGTGGCGGACAGCACCGCCTTCACGGTGTATCTGCAGGAGGCCTACATGCAGTCGGCGGGCTCGGCGGCCAACCGGGCCAACCGCACCGGGCTGATGAACGAGATCGAGCTCCGGTTCACCGGCTGGGGGAATGTGGTCTGTTCCCGCGCCGGGGGCGGCAACCTGGACGGGACGCCGATCGACGCGCCGTTCGAGGTCTGGGACGTCGGCACGAACACCCGGCTGATGCCGCTCTGCTACTGGCCGGGACAGGCCACCTGGGACGGCGACTACACCCTGATCACGCCCATTCCCTACTTCCAGGCCGACGGGGTGACGGTCACCGACGTGCAGGCCCTGCACCCGACGACCGACAGCGACTACTGGGGCTACGACACCTCGAACCCGGACAGTCGGAGCGACTGGGCCTACCGGGTCCGCTTCAACGAGCGGTCGTCGGCCACGGTCGACGACTACTGGGACCCCGGGGACGTCTGGACGCTGACCCCCTACAAGCTTCTCAAGGGGATGGTGGGGCAGACGTTCAACTTCGAGACGACCGAGGCGACGACGGTGGAAGCCGAGGCCGATCTGGATCTGATCAAGGCGGTCCCGAACCCGTACTTCATCTTCGCGCGCTGGGACCGGGACGAAAACGGCCGCAAGATCGAGTTCACCAACGTGCCGCCGAACTCGACGGTGGACATCTACACGATGTCGGGTGAGCTGGTCGCGAGCCTGTTGCACGACGCGACCTACCACTCCGACAAGGTGGGTTCGGTCTACTGGAAGTTGTGGACGTTCGAATACACGGAAGCGGCTTACGGTCTCTATATCTTCGTCGTCAAGACCGACGACGGGAGAAAGAAGATCGGCAAGTTCGCGATCATCCGATGAGCCGTTGCGGAGGCACCTCAAGGAGGCATGAGACCATGCGGAAGCTGTTGACACTCACGTTGACGCTGCTCCTGGTGACCGCCACGGCTGCATACGGTCAGCAGGAGGGCGATACGCCGCCCACCGACCTCTCGAAGGTCGGCACCAGTGCGGCGAACTTCCTCAAGCTCCCGGTCGGAGCACGGGCCCTGGCGCTGGGTG